>JALOQO010000033.1 GCA_025453305.1 Patescibacteria group bacterium
AATTATTATAACAATTGTTATTGCTAATTGGGGGGTAATTGCTACAAGCTGGAAGCCTTCTATACCCTTTAAAAATGTATTAGATGCGATATTATTAATAATTTTTTGCGATATATAGGCAAAGATAAGACCAAATACACTGCCCCAAAAGCCAAGTAACATAGCCTCTACGGCAAATAACGAAAATATGGTTTTGCGCTTTGCGCCCATTGCCCTAAATAAGCCGATTTCGCGGGTGCGCTCTAGTACCGCCATAAATAGAGTGTTAATTACCCCAACTATGGATGCTAATATAGCGATTGCGCTAAATGCTCCAAGAGCTACCTGTACCCCAAAAACGATATTATTTAGGGTGTTGTTAATGTCTGCTAAACTTTGGGCTTCGAACTCGTTATCTTTAAATGCCTGCTTAAAAGCTTCGTCTGATATTGATTGGTCTCTAGATACAAATACTGCAATAAACTGCGGGGTTCCCATTGGTGCTTGGACGGTGGCAATTCTCTCTGCATCATTTACACTGATTTTCATAGCTTGGTCTATGAGTGTAGGTTCGTAGACACCCTTTATGGTAAAGTTTTCGGTTTTTTGTGAGCCGGTATTATCTGTGTAGGTAAGCTTTACAGTTTTGCCTACAGCCTCTTGCGAGCTAGTTACCCCTACAACACCAATAAATTTGCGAGACATTAATATATTGCCTGGTTCATTTTTATCGATCAGTTCACCAGCTATTATGCTGGGCGGTGCCTTGGCGATAAATAGTTCAGCTGGCGCTGTATACTTTGTATAGTTAGCCCCGACAACATAATCGAATGTTGGGCTCCAGGGTTTTGAGAGTTCGGATACTCCATTTATTGATTCAATGTTTTTTATATCTTGCTCTGACAAAAATAATTGCGAAAAATCATTTATACTAGCTGACTGGCCTGTGTATTCTACCGGTTCGCCACCGCCAAATCCGCCGCCGCTAAACGGGCCGCTGTTAGCTTTGGTTACCTGATAAAGATTAATTTCCGAAAAGCTTCCTAGTTGCGAGCTTATATATGTTTTTACGCCCTCACCCAAACCAAGGCTAAGACTAAGGGTAAGGGTGCCGATACCGATAGCTAAGAGCGTTAGGAATGTCCGTAGTTTTGAACGGCGAAGGTTAGTATTGGCGGTGGTAGCAATGTCGATAACTCGCATTATTTAGCCACTTCTTTTGCCATATTGATATCTTTCATTATTTTGCCGTCTTTTAAGTGGATAATTCGCTGACATTTTTGAGCGAGGTCTTCGTCGTGGGTAACAATTATTAAAGTTGTAGCAAGTTTTTTGTGCAGGTCAAACAATAAAGATTCTATGATAGAGCTGTTTTCGGAGTCTAGGTTGCCAGTGGGCTCATCGGCAATAACGATACTTGGCTGATCGACTAGTGCTCGAGCTATTGCAACCCTTTGTTTTTGGCCGCCGGATAGGTCATTGGCTTTATTATTGGTTTTATCGGCCAGGCCTACCATTTCTATCGCTCCCCTAGCCTTTGCTAATCGTTCAGATTTTTTTAAACCCTGAATTTTAAGTGGTAAGGCGACATTTTCTAATACGGTGTCGTTAGGCTGTAAAAAGAATTGCTGGAATATAATGCCAACATTTTGGCCCCGCCATGTATCGGTATCAACATCTTTTAAGATATTTTTACCATCAAAAGTTACCGTACCGGTAGTCGCATGGTCTAACCCGATTAAGATGTGAAGCAGAGTGCTTTTACCAGAACCGCTTTTGCCAACTATGGCATTTGTAGTGCCTGGATCAAATTCAATATTTATAAAATCTAAAGCTTTAAAAGCATTATCTTTGTTTCCGTAGATTTTTGAAACTTGGTTAAGTTTAAGCATAAGTATTATCCAGTATATCATTTTAATAACAATATAAGATGAATGTTTTATTGTAGTGGATAGTATTTAAGTTATCTAGACCCCTGCCAATTTCATTTTTTATTAGTTATCCTCGCCTTTATTCCATTTAACGGCTTTCCAAAAGGGCTCATACAAATCTTTGGTATAAGAATTTGGAGCATTATTATAACAAGTTCCGCCGTATTTATTATTAAATTTTACAAAGTCTAGTTGTGTTGCTAGGGCTAATGGGGTTTGTTCGCTCCCTTCGCCCATAACTAAAACTCCGGCCGAGGCAATACCTTCTGCTACATTGGCTTTAGATACTGTAATAGTCCTGCCAAAGAGATCATTATTGCCAATGTAATTGTTGAGTTCTTTAAACCCCCAATGAGCCAGAGATAAACCGGTAGTTCCTAATCTGAAAGGCTTAGATGTGCTGTCGGCTATAATTACCCCAAAATCACGGATATTCAATTTCTGGGTAATTAAATAATGGATAGATTTAGCTGTTTGTAGCGGATTTTTTGGCCACAATACAAAATTTCCATCAGAGTTAGATTCGTCTATTCCGGCAGAAAGCATTAATGAGTTTTTTGTGATGGTAAACATACAGTTATATGCACTAGCGGTTCTGTTTAGGTAATACTGCGAATGCTCTTTAGTCAACTTGTCTTTAGAGCTATCGCTTAAATTGACTATGCTGTTTTCGCAGATAGATACGATTTTTGAGCTAATTACAATAATTGACCGTTCTTTAACCTTATTAACACTAGTTAATATTATTTCTTCTAGGTTATTGCCAGGTAATATCAAAGGAGTTTTTATTGGTATAATCTGCATATATTTATTATAGTCTAGACCATGCTGTTGCGGGTGTATAATTAGAATATTATGAAAAAAACTATTAACGATTTTAAGAAAAGAAGAGCAGTAAAGAAAGAAGCAAAAAATAATAGCCCCGGAAACCTAACCGATAAGGAATACGAAAAAATCGGCCGTAGTATGGAACAGGTTTATGTTCAGGGTTATGCAAACAAAGGCCGTTTGTTTTATATGAGTTTTGTTAAAGGAATCGGCTATGGGCTTGGAATATTTATTGGGGGTACTATTGTAGTTGGTATTGTGCTGTCGCTACTTACTAGGTTCGAGGAAGTACCGGTGCTTGGAGAATTGGCCAAAAAAATAAATAGTTCTATAGAAAAAAGCAGTGAGTTTGATGCCGAAAAGACAACGGAAACCATAGAAAGATTAAAACAAATCCAAGAACAGCAAAACTTAGAGTCTAGTCAGTAATTTCTACTCCACGCCAAAAGGCAATATAACCCGAAAAATCTTTTTTTACAATTTCTAGGGCAGTTGGCTTTGGGTGGTTATAAAACCATGCTGTATCTTGGTTGGTTTTATTGTTTGCGACTATGTCGTAATAAGACGCCTTGCCTTTCCAGGGGCAATTTGTTTTAGTTTCACTGTGTTTTAAGAACTTTTTATTAACACTTTTAGGCGGAAAATAATGGTTGCCTTCAATAATTATAGTGTCGTTTGACTCGGCAATTAATTGATTATTCCATAATGCTTTCATGCACATCTTTTCCTTCTGCTATGTCATTTATGATGTCTACCAGTTGATGAGGGGTGAACTCGGCTTTTATTAAATAGCCGTCGGCCATTTTTTCTATTTCATCTCTGGATTGGTCTTCTTGATCTAAATTGGTGGTAATGATTATTTTTGCTTTTAAATTTGGTGCTTGTTCGCGGAGTTGTCTTAAAACCTCAAATCCTGTCATACCGGGTATCATTAGATCAAGTAAAATAATATCGTATTCGTCTTTTAGGGCGACTTTTAGGCCGTCTTCGCCACTAAGTAGGGTGGTTACATCATAGCCGGCTCGCCTTAAGGCTCTGCTATAGAGTTCACTAATAAAATGCTCATCTTCTATGCATAGAATTTTTTTGCCGTTACTTGGTTGTGGATCCATAATTATTACCCCCTATATAGTGTGTGATTTTTTATCCAGCCGTGTGCACCACGAACTATTTCTTTATTATCTTTATTATTTAACTCGTTGGCAATATTTTTATATATTGGCAGAGTGAATCCAAATGTACTACCTTGGCCTTCTTTGCTTTGCACCCAAACCTGGCCACCATGAGCTGTAATTATTGCTCGGCATAAGTACAAACCCAAGCCCGTTCCGCCTACGCTATTTTTGCTGTTGTGGGCGCGGTAAAACTTATCAAACACATGATTAATTATACTACTTGATATCCCAACACCTTTATCGGTAACGGTTGTTTCAATCATACCGTTTTTTTCATAAGTTTTTACAACTATTTCTTCTTTGGTGTGAGTATATTTAACGGCGTTGTCTAAAAGGTTGTTCATTACCTCGTATATGCTAACTTTGTCAACTGCGACTGTGGGGATTGTTTGGTCTATCTCTAGCCTGATATTCTTGTCGTGCACTGTAGCTCTAAGTTGCATGTCTTTACAGGCCTGGGTTAATACTTGTGGCCAATTATCTTCTTTAAGCCTTAGGGTTAACGCATTTTCTTCTACTCTTGCTACATTTAAAATATTACTCACAAATGATGATAGTCGCTGTGCGCTAGCAGCCATATTATTCATAAAAGTTGCTTGTTCGCTAGTTAGGCTGTTCTTAAGCTCATCTTCAAAGACCTCTATATAACCACGCATTATCGTAAGAGGTGTGCGGAGTTCGTGAACTGCAAGCGCAACAAAACTAAGATCGTGATCGTCTCGTTCGTAGTGCAGGGTGCGATCAAACATTACCAATACTAGCTCTATGTTTGATGATTCGTCTTTTTGATAGTGAGCAGCAAGGTCAAATTGTTTTCGGCGGTTATCGGGTAAATTTAAACGAACTCGCTCCCAGGATTCGTTATCTACTACCGATCCAGTTCGACATCCTGATAGCCACGATTCTAAGGTGTGATCGGAAACAAACGATAAATTACAGGCATCATAAAAATATTGGCCAATTACTCTATCGGTTGGTAGTTCTAGGTATTTTAACGCAGATTCATTGGCGTAAGTTACGATGTGTTTGGGGTCTACAATTATGATAGGCGCCGGTAAGATATTGATAGTCTTTTGGAAAAAATGTAATAATTCCATCTGTTCGCTATCTTGTTTGTCTACTAAGCTTCCGGCATCAATTATTTGCTTTGATAACCTTGTTATAAAATCTTTAACCATTTTTGGAGATTCTTTAGTGTTAGGCAAATCAACATCTTTATTTTTCTCTATACCTATAAGAACCGATTTAGCTAGAATATCGGTAGCAGATACAGACTTTCTAGAAATTAATTCGGCGCATATAGTAGATATAACAAAAAAAACGGCAATTGAAGTAAATGAGCTTACTATTACATCTAGCCCAATATAAAAATATAACAGTATAAATAAACCAACAGCAACGAGTGTGTTAACTACAGAGGCCAGTACTATCCAAGAAGAAACACTTTGTTTGAGTGGTTGTAGGTTGGGTATCATTGAGCGCTATAGCGGACATCACTGGTAGAACCCACCAGGGTTATCCATGTTTTACCGGCGGTCAGTTTAAGCGGTAGCCCATATTTATCGGTTAGTACCAAACTGGCTTTTCTGTCTGCTTTGCTCCAGGTTCCTTCGCTAACAACACCATCCTGAAAAACAAATACTTTACCCGCCCCAGTGGTTTTATAAGACGAATGATAGCCGTCGGATCCATTACCCTTTTCGGTTACAAGTGCTACTACGGCCTTTGATTTAATCTGTTCACCGCTTTTTTGATCAGTATGTGGAGAGCCAGCCTGAGACCTAAGATAAATATTGTTTGCAGTATCATAAGTAAAGGTAGGATTATAGTTTGGGCCAGATAGATTAAGCTTAATCACCTTAGCCGTTGGGGTTTGTGGCACATCTGGTTTTCTTTCTAGGGGTTTAAACTCACTTTTAGTGTACCCTTTTTGCTGATTCATAGTATCTATTCTAGAAAAATCGGTATACATATTATGGGGTGCGTATCGGCTGGATATACGATAGTAGCCGCTGGGGTTAAAAAATTGATCTAAATCCTTAACACCTAGTGTTTTGATGTCTTGCAAAGCCTCTGGGCTACCGCCAACATGCCCGTAAGAGCCATCCAGTCCCAAGATGTAGTCTATGTAATAAGGGCGAGCACTACGAACAGGGCCGATATAATCGGGGGTTGATTCTTGATAAGTAGCTAAAAATCTAGTTACGCCACCCTCTGCGATAGCTTCAAAAACCATATCAGCTTGCAAAAGCCCACTCTGCGGCCTGGAATCTGGGCTATTTTCTATCATCATACCGGTTACTGGCCTTTCGGCAAGAGTAGAGTTTTCTAGGGTTAAGCCTGTTAGTTTTGATTTAGGTGGTGGCGGAGGGGCTGGTTTTTCTTCTTTGACCACTGTGTTTTGTGTAGATTGCTGGGTATCTTCTTGTTGAGACAAAACGAATATTATACCGGCGATAATTAGCGCAAAAATAATTAAAATAATTATCACCCTTTTTTTGCTTAAACTAAATCTGCTTTTTTTACTGGTTTTATAAGGTGTATTACTAAATTTTGTCATATTAATTGATTGGTTATTGTCTAGAAAAATTTCTTCTACTGGGTTTTGAGTTTTTGATGAGTCTATATCTGGTTCTATAGGAGGTCCGTCGTTGGACGGATGTTTGGGCCTGGGGTACGATGGTGGTTTGATAAAGAATATTCGTTAAAGATTTTAATCTATTTATGGTCTTTTTTTTGCCTAAAAGATGCAGAGACGGCGCCAAATCTGGGCTGAAAGCAGACCAAGTTGTAGCGATTCTTATTAAACTAAATAATACCATAGGTTTTTGGTTGGTTTCGGCGAGTAGTTCATTGAGCGCGGTTTGAATGTTTACAGATTTAAAATCGTTAATTGTTTGTAATTTTAATATCACAATATCGAGTAGTTGCTTTAAATCTTCTTTGGATATCTTTGATAGTTGTTTATCGTTGTTAATTAATGACAAATCGGGTTCTGGTTCTGCAAAAAAGAAATTAGTTAAACCGGGTAAATCGGACATAACTTTTAGTCTTCCCTGTACAAGTTCGGTTACTTTATATTTAAAGTCGTTATTTGCATTTTGAGCTGATGGTGGCCAAAACTGATCTAGCCTTTTATACAGATCCTCTATGGTTAGTTTTCTTATCCATTGACCGTTTAACCAGAGCAATCGTTTTTCGTCAAATCGGGCTGGAGATTTTTGAACTTGGTTGATGTTAAATTTTTCTAATAACTCATCTGTAGCAAATATTTCTTGTTCGGTGCCATCGTTCCA
>JALOQO010000034.1 GCA_025453305.1 Patescibacteria group bacterium
ACGAGTACACTGCTGGCATTGTTCTAAGTGGCGCAGAGGTTAAAAGCCTACGGATAGGCCACGCCAACATAAAGGGGGCATTTATTACCCTAAAAAACAACGAAGCATGGCTTAATAATATGCAGGTAACGCCAACTAACAACACCGCCTCACAGCTACCAGAAGACCTACAAACCCGCCCGCGCAAACTATTGCTCAAACAAAAAGAGTTAGGCCAGCTAACCCAAGCAAGGGTACAAGGTTTAACTATTATACCAATAAAAGTTTTTACTAATGGGCGATATATTAAAGTACTAATTAGTACTGCAAAAGGCAAAAAAACCTACGATAAACGAGCCAAAATAAAAGAACGAGACACCACCCGCGATATCAACCGCTCCATAAAATTCAATTAACCTATTTACAGCCAGTTATTTAAGTGTTAATCTTTATCCATATTTTGAGGCGACACACGCCCAAGTATTTTAATAATTTAGATGGGATAATACATTCAGTCGCACCATAAATTTACCTATTTTAAAATAGTAAGTTTTTGGTGCGGCTGGATGCGGGTGCCACTGGGCGCCTCGACTCCTTCACGCACGCCCCCCACGCATGGAGCGGGGGGCGGCGCAAGCTGCCCCCCGACTCCCTTAAACATTTATGCTAATAATACACCCACCACTTGGTGGTTTTTTTAAACTTGAACCGGGCACCTAAAACCTATAACCTAAATACTATGAAGTTATACAGTTGGAATGTGAACGGTATACGGGCAGTGGTTAATAAGGGTGCTTTCCAAGGCTTTATGGCCAAACACCAGCCAGATATTTTGGGCTTGCAAGAAACCAAAGCTATGCAGGGTCAGGCAATAATTGATTTGCCCGAATATGAGGAATATTGGAACAGCGCAGTAAAAAAGGGTTATAGTGGCACGGCTATTTTTACTAAAATTAAGCCACTAGCAGTAACTTTAAATATGCCTACAGAAATTACAGATAAAAACGGCTCTTTTACCGATAGTTATGGTGACCCTTTACAAGAAGGCCGTATTACAACTGCCGAATTTGATAGTTTTTACTATGTAACGGTTTATACCCCCAACACTAAAGGTGATTTAACCAGGCTACCCTTAAGGAGAGATATTTGGGACCCAGGGTTTTTAAGCTACCTAAAACATCTAGAAAAACATAAACCTGTTATAGTAAGCGGTGATTTAAATGTTGCGCATAAAGAGAACGATCTTGCCAACCCAAAAGCTAATGTAGGCAAAGCCGGATTTACAGATGAAGAGCGCAGTGGTTTTCAGAATTTTATAGACGCAGGTTTTGTAGATACATTTAGAATATTTACCCCGGAAGGCAACGGCCACTACACTTGGTGGACCCATTGGGCAAACGCCCGTGCCCGCAATATAGGTTGGCGCATAGATTACTTTTTAGTATCAGCTAATCTTAAAGATAAAGTTAAAAGCGCCCAAATACATGCCAATGTTATGGGTAGCGACCACTGCCCAGTAAGTATCGAGTTAGATGTTTGATGTTAGATGTTGGATATTGGATATTGTATTATGCTAAAAAACTTTTTAAGTTATCCTATAAATCAGTTACTCTATAGCTATGAAAAGGGGTGATAATACCTTTGCGGTTTTTGATATAGATGGTACGGTGGTTCGTAACTTTTCTTTTGGTGCAGAATTTATATACAAAATTGTGCAAACCTACGGCTTACCAAAAGACAAAGAATTATCAAACATTGCCATGCAAAAATGGCACAAAGCAGAGCAGCATAAACAACAAAATATTTTCGACACTAGTTTGCGGCCATACTACAGGCAGTATTTACCCAATCTAACTAAACCCCAAATTGAATTAGCCGGCAATGAAGTATCAGAAATGTCATTAAAATACATAACCCCAGCTATGAGAGATTTAATAATTAAGCACAAACAACAGGGGCTAAAACTGTTTGCGGTATCATATTCGCCCGAAATCACCCTAATAAAGCTACTTAAACAGCTAGGTTTTGATGATTGGTGGGCGCCCCAAATGCTATTTGATTCTAGTAACCACTATTTACCTAGAAGTAAGGATAACCAAATCATCTGGGACAAAAAACAACATTTGTTAGATTTATGCGATAAACATAAACTAACCCTCAAAGGTAGCTACGGTTATGGCGATAATATTAACGACAAACCAATGCTAGATATAGTAGAAAACCCAATCGCAATTAACCCAGATAGGTTATTATATAAAGAGGCAACTAAAAGAGGTTGGTATATCATTAATGCAAGCTAGAAAATTTGCGGTTTTTGACATAGACGGCACTCTAATACGGTGGCAATTGTTTCATGCTATAGTGCATCATTTGGGCAAACACGGTTTTGTCAAACCCAATGATCACAACCAAATTAAACAGGCGCGCCTAAACTGGAAAAACCGGCACACTAAATTTGGCTTTAACGAATACGAAAAAACTCTGGTAGATATGTATATTGCGGCGCTACCAGGTATTAGCCCAAAAGACTACGAGATTATTGTTCAAGAGGTGTTAGATCAATACAAAGACCAAGTATTCGTTTATACTAGAGATTTATTAAAATCATTAAACGACCAAGGGTATTTTACAATTGCAATATCCGGATCTCAAAACGATATAGTCCAAAAATTGGCCGATTACCATGGTTTTGATTATGCCGTTGGGGCAGAGCTAGAAATTATCCAATTTTTGATAAAGGATCTTTGCTAAAAGAACTGGTTCAAAAATTTAAACTAAGCTACAAAGATAGCTTCGGGGTAGGCGATTCGGCATCTGATATAGCACTTTTACAAGCAGTGCAAAATCCAATTGCCTTTAACCCCAATTATGAACTTTACCAACACTCTATAAAACAGCAATGGACTATTGTTGTAGAGCGCAAAAATGTTATATACGAACTAAAAAACCAAAACGGCCAATATTATCTAACGGGGGAATACGAATGAGTGCCGATTATTGGCAAAAACAACTGCAAGGCAAGCCGCTTTATCCAGAAATAATATGGAATAAGCCCGAAAACCAAGCCCAGGCTGGTAAATTATTGATAATTGGTGGCAATAGTAATGCTATTACAACACCAAGCCAAACTTACCAATTGGCTTTAAATCAAAAGGTGGGCCAGGTTAAGGTTGTAATGCCCCTAAGCACCAAAAAATACTTTGGCGGACAAGCCCCGGCTGATATATTGTTTGCCCAATCTAACCCCAGCGGCAGTTTTAGCCAAAAAGCGTTTGATGATATTAAACTTCACATTTCTTGGGCCGATGGCACACTACTTGCTGGCGACTTTGGTCACAATAGCGAAACGGCAATTCTATTAGAAAATATCATTAAGCTACCTGGCTTATTAGTATTTAACGGCGATACCATAGATTACTTCTCGCAACATCCAACCGATATATTAAACAGATCAAACACAATTTTGGTAGGCGACTTTGCTGATATTCAAAAAATCATTAAAAACTCTGGTTTTTACACTCCTATAACATCTACTATGCCACTAGCTAACCTTGTAGAGTGCCTGCATTTATTTACAAATCAGTATAAACCTATGTTAGTTACGGTGTATTTGGATTTCATAGTATTGGCTATGGCAGGGCAAGTTATTAGCACAAAGCTAAATAACCTACCTGCAAACTGGCAAAATACCGTAGCTACAAATATAGCCACCTGGGTGCTGCAACAGCCTCAAAACCCCCTAAAAACCGCCTCCGCCGCCATATCCCAAACAATATTACAGTAAAAAAGTGGTAAATTAAAGTCGTTAAGGTTTAAGTCCAAGAATATTTATAAATCAAAGTGGTACCGCGGGCCGGACTTGAACCCGAAGAGCGCCAGTGGCGCTATGAGTTCACCTTGTACAAACTGATTATGCGATTACTCCCAAAATCGAGAGAGGATTCTTGATTTTGCAAGGAGGAACAACAGAGACCTTGCCTAATTAAAACCCCACTTGTTTTAATCCATCAAGGTTGTTCACTCCGACACAGAACGCCATAGTATAGAAAGTTAGATATTCAATTATTTACGATTTGCAGATCAATACTATGATTGTGAAATAATTAAACACCCCTATGTGCATGAAATGCGGTTTATCGTAACTTCCACTTTTGGTTTGTCGCTAGTTCTACCATCGTCATCATAACCATATCCAATAAACCATTTGGTAATATAACCACTCCTGATTAAACATAAATTTGCACTATAGAATTTACCACGAATAATATTAACATCATCCCAATTGATTTTATATCCATTTTGTTCCGCAGAATTCTTGACACTTTTGTATATGGTTGCAGGGCTATCAGTGCAATTGTAATAAATAAACCAAGTTGGCACGGAGTCAATAAAATCACCTTGCCCATAAGTCTTACTAAATTCGGTGCAGGATTTGGGGGTTGCCGTATTATACATCTCACCATCTATAGCCGATTTATCCCATACTAAAATTTTTATAGCAATAAGCGCAATAGGAACAATCACAATTAATGAACCGACTAAAATTACAGACATAATACCGACTGCGCTTTTTATTTTTTTACTTGATTTCGGAGTAATAGTAGATGATTTTATTTGGTTGAGCTGCTCGACATCACTGACAATTACTTTTTTCTGTGGTGCTAGGGGTTCAGTTATTGGATTGGGAGATACTGGTGGTTCTTGATTTGATATATTATTTTGTTGCATTTTTTATAGAATATCACGAATATATATGATTGTCATTTTGGTACCGCGGGCCGGACTTGAACCCGAAGAGTGCCAGTGGCGCTATGAGTTCACATTGTACAAACATCTGTTTTGGTTGGCAAAATATTACAGTAAAAAAGTGGTAAATTAAAGTCGTTAAGGTTTAAGTCCATGAATAATTAGGGTCTAAGTGGTACCGCGGGCCGGACTTGAACCGGCATGAGCGTAAAGCTCATTAGATTTTGAGTCTAACGTGTCTACCATTCCACCACCGCGGCGTGTATGGATAAAACAGTGATATTGTACTATAATTAACTCTATTGCCATAGTGCAAAATCTAGTACTCGCATGCCAGATTTAAATCAATCACTACCATTACCACCACAAGATGACGACACCGACCTGGCCGTAACGCAAACTGAACAAGCAAGCAATACGGACAAGCCAAAAGACGCTGCAATTAACCTTATTAGAGGCAAGGTTTCTGCTTTGTATGGTAGCGAACCAAGCGCATCTTTAGAAGAAGACGAAATTTCACAATCCGGAGCTCATTCTAAGCATCAAGAATTTATTAAGAACCTGATGAGTAGCGGTGCTAGCGATGCGGTCGTGCAGGCTAAATGGCACGAATACTATCAAAAACTCTCTACAGAAGAAAAGCGCAATGTTTGGAACGAATTTTACAATTACCAACAACCTGGCACTAAACCGGTTACTACAGATTCTAATTTACCATCGCCTATATTGGTTGATAAGCCTATAGTCAGTGATTCGGATATAGATCAACAACCAGTAGACGATTCCGATCTAGAAGAGCCCGGTAGTAGCCCTAAAGCGCAAAGAATCGTTCCGCAGCCAATTAGTGGCCAAATACTAGGTTCTGTTAAACCAGCCCCAAAAAACAAGCAAAAACCCAAAAAACAAAAAACTTTACAAGATACAAAAAACGAACTATTAGATAAGGTATCTAAAAATAACAAATTATCTACCAAGCACCATTTGCAGTCGCTGTTGTTTGGCTTGGCTATGGGCTTTATAGTTATTGCAATTTTTATGTTTAGCTTCTTTAACGAATATATAATTAGCCCTTTTATCACACCTAGTAAAACCGCCAGTTCGTCGCCGATAATAATCGACCCTAATGCCACTGTGAGCGAAGAAAACTTGGTTATCATACCAAAAATCAACCTAGAAGTGCCAGTGGTATATAACTTAGAAAGCGCCAAAGAAGATGTTCTACAAAATGGTTTAGAAAACGGCGTAGTTCATTATCCAAGTTCACCCGTACCGGGAGAGAAGGGAAATGTTGTGGTTGTAGGCCATTCATCGAATAATATATTTAATGCCGGCAAATATAAATTCGCTTTTGCGCTTTTAAGTTACCTAGAAAACGGTGACACCGTAATAATGCAATATAATAAAAAAAGATACATCTATAAGGTATATGACAAATTCATTGTAAAGCCCAGTGAGGTTAGTGTACTGGGGCCTACCGATAAAAGTTCTGCGCTAACTCTTATTACTTGCGACCCACCGGGGCGAAATACCAACCGCCTTATAATTAGAGCCGAACAAATATCGCCAGAGCCAAGCTCGAATATCGCCAGCTCTACCCAGCCAGCAATAGAAGAGGCGCCTATAGTTCCCGGTAATTCGCCCAGTTTATTTAGCCGATTATTTAGCTGGTTATAAACTGACTAGTCTAAAGTTAATCGGCCAAGATTTAAAGAAACCGTGCCATCATCTTTCTTAACTAAGCTATAAACAACGACATAATCCTTATCGTAAAATACCTGTGTGTCATCTATCGCTGCAACCAGTGATTGTTTGTTTAACCCATCGTACTCAAAAACCTGCTCACGGCCACCACTTACTGTATGCCACCTATGTCCATCCATCCACTTTGCACCACCTGCTGGTAATTCTACCGGGCTATCATATCTATAAATCTGCTTAAGCTCACCATCATATACATCGAACTTATCTTTTGACTGTAGCCCTATAAACCTTGCATTATCAGAAAACGACACACTTTTTGGATTATCCAATAGCAGCCTTAACTGTGGCTTATATATACCGTTATCATTTGGTTTGACGGCAGTGTTTAACGGGTTTATATAGACAGCGGTAAAATTCTGGCTACTACTACCGGCAACATAATACCAATCATTGTCAAACTGCGCTAAATCAAGCAAAACCGTGTCGGATTTTATTATTGGCTCAAACAAGTGAGTTGTGTTATCTCTTATTAACCTAACCGCTAATTGGTTATCGGGCACCCCAATTGTGGTGGCATAAAAAACAACATTATCTTTATACGGTTTATAGTCTACTACTCCATCGGCTATAACTGTAGGCTCTATGCCTTTTTCTAGTGTAGCGGTTCTTAATATTTTGCTAGAATTATCTAAAATATAAAATTTATTTGGTTTTTTATCTCTAAGCTTAACCGTACTAACAGCATTTAAGTTAATAGTTTTGGTTAGGTTAATTGACTCTGTTGGTTTTTCTCTGTTAATTATCAAGTAATCGCCCCTGTTTGCACCAACTACTTTTTGAACTAAAACATTTTTATTATCAGTAGACCACTCAATGGTTTCTAGTTTTGTAGTTGTTGCCTCGGACTCCGACCATATACCAACAGGTAGTTCAATAATTTGCGGCTTATCGTCTATGGCGCTAGTATTATAAACTAGTATTTGGCTAGGCTTATCTTCAGTTGCGATTAAAATCCACCTTCTATCGGGTGACTGTGTATAAAAAAACGGTAATTTACTAAAACTAGCTATATCTGATGTTTTGATATCATTCGGATACAGCCTTGGGTAGACATGATAAACAACCCTACCGCCAAATACCTGAACTCTTTTTTGCCATTCTCGATACCCGTCTTGGCTCAGCGATAGATTATAATTACCCTCTGGTAATACAAACCGGGCATCGGTTCTTTTGCTACTATCACCATTTAAAAATATTTGTGAACTTACGGGCTTGCTATCAATAAAAAGCAAACCATTCTTTACAACCGTTTGTCTGCTAAAAATATCAAATCCTTGTAATATGAACGAGATCACTATAGTTCCACCCAAAATAACCAGCAACCCCAGACAATAACCCAAGAATATTTTAATTGTTTTTTGCCGTTTTTCTTCGGGACTTAAAAATTCCATAATGATATAATAATTTTAGTTACAAGGTTTATTGTACATTGTTTTTATGTTTTCTACACATATTTGCAAATATAATAAAAGCCTTGCAAACACTAGCGTATTACATATAATATATAGATAAATAATCAGAAATAATTTGGCGGTAAAATTTGAACACAACCATACAAATTAACGGCAAAATTTACGATGTTAAAACCGGTAAGGTGCTAGCATCTAAGCCGATTTTGGATACACCTAAGAGCGCCCCACCACAAGCATCTAAAAATCTCAATAAATCTAACGGTATAGCTATGGATGGCGTTATTAAACGACCACCAAAACGCACAAAGAATCACCCCGTAAACACGGTACCCTCAAGTCACACCCAACGTTCTCAAACCCTTCACAGAAAAGCAGTTAAAAAGCCAGCTCCAACCACACATATACATTCAACAAGTACAATTATTAACAGCAAAGTAGAACAAAGCGCAACCGGCAGGGGAGTATTAACCAAAAGAGTGCCCGATATTCGTTTAGCAAAAGCTATGAGTACTACCAAAAGCAATCTTATAAGTAAATTTGATCAAAGAAAACGATCTAACGCAGTATTAACCAACGACATTAAACCCTCTAAACCGCCAAAACAAAACCATACTATAAATAACCCTAAACAACATGCAAATAGCATAGCCCCAACCACTACCAAAACTATTAATCCTAAAAAATATGTGTTCGAAGAACGAGTAAAAGATGCCAACAACCACCTTTTAAAACCCGTTAAGAAACAACCTCACCATAAATCTATTTTTAAAAAAATTAAGATTGTCACCCGTCATGCAAAAAATGCAGTGGCCGGGAATTCGACGACTGTCTTGAGTGTCTGGGCTACATCCTTTCAATGAGCGCAGGCATAGTGGCCAGAGCAGAGCCCCCTACGGGCCCTGGTCAGAGGGCTTAAGTCGTTCAATCATGATAAATTTGCCTGCTGATGACACGGCCGGTCTGTCTAGTCGGCTCATCCATTCTACGAGTCACATATAGGTTTAACCAACTAGTCGAAGAAGGGTTCTGCGCCGGCAACGTAACAACTTCTGTAAGTTCTGTTAGCTACCTGCAAGAATACACATCTCTGACGACACACGCTTGTAGCCTATAGCAGCAGAAGGAACTGGGTACACGCGTTTAGGACTACTGACTATATAAGTTGACAATAGGTACTAGATTGGTGGGTAGTGATTGTCTAAGTGGCGACTATCAGAACAGGCCGAATATTCAGCCACACAGCAAATTTATAGGAAGTGAGCAGTGGAATGATGGA
>JALOQO010000035.1 GCA_025453305.1 Patescibacteria group bacterium
ACAGGTTATTAAGGCATCACAAAGTCTAATAGGCGACCATGAAACATCAATGGGAACAATTAGGTTTAAATATGGAACTTTACCACCGGAAAAGCTTATTATGCAATTGGTTGAACTTAGAAAAGAAGAAATATTAAAATAATGCTTAACTTCAAGGCATTTGTATCTATAATATTAGTTACTAAAGGAGTAAATTTATGGCGATGAAACGATTTTTAGTAAAAAGCAAACTTGGTATTGGGCGAGATTTTAATGTTTACGATGACGAAGAGGCTAAAAACAAAGTATATTATATTGATGCGAAAATGGGTTTAGGCACTAAGGCTGAAATTCTATCATCCGATAGAAAATTACTGTATAAAGCAAAGGGTAGAATTTTAAACATTCCCCGTAAGATGGAATATTTTTCATCCGATGGCGATTTAGTAGCAAAAGTAGTTGCCCGCTTTTCGCCTATTAAATCTCGCCTAACTATGGAGTTGGCAAACGGTAGTAAGTGGGAACTCGCTGGTAATATTTTAGGTATAAATTATATTGTTGTTGAAGGTGATAAGAAAATTATTGAAATCAACCAAAAGTGGGTAACAATTAGAGATAAGTATTTTGTTGAAATTTCTGAAGATGTTGATGCTGCGCTGGCATTGGGTCTAGTTTGGGCAATTGATATCTGGCGCGAAGGCAAAAATAACTAAAAAGGAATAGCTCCGTTTAATACGATATATAATAATAGCAGTATAAGTTTAGTTTAGGGTGAATTGTGTGGATAATTTTTGCATTTGGTTCGGCGTTTTTTTCTGGATTAACAGCGGTTCTGGCTAAGATTGGCTTAAAAGGGGTTGATTCTAATGTTGCTACAGCTATAAGAACGGTAGTTATACTTGTTCTTTCTTGGTTAGTGGTGTTATCTGTTGGTTCATATGTAACAATTAGTCAAATAAGTGCAAAAACTTTAATATTTTTGATATTTTCTGGATTTGCCACCGGGGCCTCTTGGTTGTTTTATTTTAAAGCATTACAACTTGGTGATGTTAATAAAGTAACTCCTATAGATAAATCTAGCGTTATATTAACTATGATCTTGGGGATGTCAATACTGGGCGAGACTGTTTCGGTTTTAAAAATTATGGGTATGTTTATGATTGGTTTAGGTACTTATTTGATGATAACCAAAAAGAAAACAGAAACCACCAATAAGCCTCAATTAAAGTGGTTAATATACGCTTTTTTATCTGCATTGTTTGCTAGCTTAACTGCAATTTTAGGCAAAATTGGTATAGAAAATGTAGAGTCTAATCTTGGAACAGCTATTAGAACTATTGTAGTTTTAATATTGGCATGGGTGATAGTTTTTATAACCAACAAGCAATCAGAACTAAAAACAATAAGTAAAAGAAATTATTTGTTCCTGATACTATCAGGTATAACTACATGCTTGGCGTGGCTAAGTTATTATAGGGCTTTACAAACTGGTCCGGCGAGCGTTGTTGTGCCTATTGATAAATTAAGTGTAGTAGTTGCTGTGATATTTGCATTTTTTGTTTTAGGAGAAAGACTAACCTTAAAATCGTTTATCGGATTAGTTTTAATTATTATAGGTACTTTAGTATTATTAATTTAATATGGTTTTAATATCCAAACCTAATTATCTTGCGGTTTATCAATTAGCGAGTTTCTGGGAAATTCAAAACCAAAAGTGCTACCTTGGTTTTCTTGGCTGTTAAATATAATTGAACCCCCCTGGGCGATGATTATCTTTTTAGCCATGTATAGACCCAAACCCGTGCCGTCTGGGCGCATTTTTCGGGCATTTTGAGCGCGATAAAATTTAGTAAACAAGTAAGGTTGGTCTTTTTTGGAGATACCTAGGCCCGTGTCTTTTACTGTGAACCTGACATACTCGGCCGTACTAACGAGTTCAATATCAACTCGCCCACCGGCAGGGGTGTAATATAAAGCATTATCCATAAAGTTCATAATAACTTGTCTGGTTTTTGTTTCGTCTAGCCAAACAGAGGGGAAGTTTAGTGGCTTTGTGTAATATAGTCTTACTTTTCTGTTTTGGGCGTTTGGCATTAGCTGTTTAATTTCGCTGTCGACAATTTCTGATAAATCGGTTTCTGATCTTGTGATGTTGAATTTGCCCGTTCTAAGCCTGGATACATTTAACAAATCAGAAATTAAATAGACCATTCTTTGGGAGCTATCAAAAGCTTGCTGAAGCATAGCTTTTTGCTGGTCGTTTATTTCGCCAAATTCACCCTCTAATACCATGCTGACATAGCCTTTCATACTTGTTAGTGGCGTTCTGAGTTGATGGCTAGCCATACTAATAAATTCGTCTTTGGTAGAGTCGATTTCTTTAAGTTTTTGATTAGTTTGAGTTAACTCATTTACGATTTCTTGATTTTCTTCATATAACAACCTATTCTGTATTGCTATACCAGTAGGTTGAGCTAACCGTTCAATTAATTCAATATCATTTATTTTGGGTATTACTTCTGTTAGACCTACTACCATTACACCGGTAAGATTACCCCTAGATTCGAGTTTGGTAATGTAAAGAGAGGCTATTTTTAAGTTGTTCTTTAGTGTATCAAGTAATTCTTGTTTTGTGTTTTCGAAAACATCTAGTTTTATAGCAGTTTCTTGCGAAGAAAGGTCAATAATTAAATTTCTGTGTCTACTTATAGCCCAGTCGCTCGTAGTATCAATCTTTAAAAGTGATATATTTGTTGATATATCAGCAGAAACAAATTTTGAACCGGTGTTAATAAAATATCCCTGCATTGATATATGTGTTTCGTGGTGGTGATTTAGTGACATTATGCCAACAAAACTATAGGGAGACTGATTAATTATAGCCTTAGATATTTCTGTACTAAGAGTCTTTAAGTTTCTTGATGAATCTAAAATTAGCAGATCAATAGCTCTTAAGATAGATAAAGTTCTATTTGTTTGAGACAGGGCAACATTTTGGGTATACATTTGTTGCGCTATTCGTTCGAAATCTTTGCGCAGAGTAGATTCTGCGGTTTGGGGCAGTTCTTGATCGGGCTTGTTTGTTGTTAAATCTTGCATATTGGTTTAGCGCCAGTATTAGCTAAACCCTCAACAAACTAGGAGTTTGGTCAACAGGAATTTGTTGCAAATACTTAGCTGCTGCCTCTTTGCAAACCTCTACCGCCGCATGACCAAAAAAGTCTCGGTATTGCTCAATGAGTTTGTCTATGATTAATGAACCGTTGCCATTTATTATGACCTTCTTTGACACAGGATCATAAGATAATCCTTGGACTTTTTGTGCTTGTTCAACAGCTAAGGCTGGCCCGATAATTAACGACTGCTGGGCAATTATATTGAGAATAATATTAGAATATACTTCTTTTCTGGCAGCTTCGCTAGAAGCTAACTCTAGGATTGTTGGTTGATGAGCTGGTGCACTTGTAGCTTGATTGTCCATTAATCTTGCCTTTCTTGTTCAAAATCTGGGTTACGGTTATGCAGACTATCTGCATCAGGCATTTGGGACAAGTCTCTTTGGGTATAATTATTATTTGCCTGTGAAGTTATTTTATCGTTTGTTGTTTCAATTGGTATGATATTTTCTGGCTGTGTATTATTAGTTGTTGGGTCAATAGAGGGATTTTCAAAACCATTTGATTTAGTTTTCCATGTAAATCTAGGGTCTAACATAGAAATACCCAAGCCGAGCAGGACAACCATTAGTATGAATAATAAATCAACGAAATTTCCATTATAGTAGGTTCCGTTGCCGTCGGTAAAAGAAAAGCTAAAATCGGCTAAAAATAATAACACGAAAGAAGATAATATAATGACAATTTGTCTTTTAAAACGACCACCCAGATAGTTCCACGAAAATATAAATATCAACAATGACATTGTTAGTAAAATAGTATCCCCCAAGGGAAAGGCTAAGTCAAAAATAGATTGCCAAATAGATTGTTCACTAGAAAACAGCACTCCCTCTCTGGCTATTACTACAAGCATAAAATATGAGAATAAGAACATAGAGAGTATCACAACAGCGGCGACCGTCAAACCGCTTACATCCCTAAAACCATATTTAGAACCAGTAGCTTTTGCAAGTGAGTATGTTCCGTAAATCCAAACAGGAATAACACTAATTAGTATTATATCCATAGCATAAGATTGGGGTACTTCGGCTGAAGGGTCTATTAATAAATAATAAGTCCAGTAAGATTGCCCCACACCCCATAGCAATAAACCTAGAGCCAAAAAGAATACCGCTCTCCCTACATTGCTTTTAAACCAACCCCACTGTTTAGCCGTAATCATACCAAGTAATCCAAAAATCAAAGCGCTAATAGCCATGCCCACTTGCCAGTAGCTATTAATATCTTCTCCTTTAAAACCGCTAAAATATATATAAGCCCATGATAAAATCATAAGACTAGATATTATTGTTATAATGATAAACTTTAGTTTTTTTGACATAGTTATTTCTCTTATGGTTATAATAACCTAAATAGGTTTATATAGGCAACTTGATTACAGTTATTTATCAATGTATTTTACGGTTACCGCGGGGCGGGTGTATAATGTGTAGGTACTAAATAAGGAGAAATTATGAGAGGACCAATAGACTATATCGTAGTTGGATTTGATGGCCCAAAATTTGATGGAAGCGTTTTATCGGCGCTGGCCGAATCAATAGATAAGGGCATAGTAGCCTTAGTAGCACTTTCGGTTGTAGCAAAAGACGATCAGGGTACGGTTACGGTTATGGATGTTTCTGAATTCGATGACGAGTTTGTTGTTCAGTTTGCCCAAAAATATAATGTCGATTCCCATCTAGTTACAGCAGAAGACAAAGAAGAAGTAGCCGACTTACTAGAAAACGACACCGCCGCAGCGTTATTAGTAATAGAACAGCTATGGGCAAAGCCACTTAAAAAAGCAATAATTAACGCCAATGGATACTTAATCGCCGAAGGTCGTATTCACCCAGAGGCGGTAGCAGAACTAGAAAGCGAGGAGGAATAGTATGCCAGGTTTATTAAGAGGAATGGCTAGAACAGCCGCAGTAGTAGGTACAGCGAATGCCGTAAGTCACAAACAACAACAAAGATGGGCGGGTCAACAACAAGAACAAATTGCTCAACAACAAACACAGTATGCACCACCAGTTATGCCAGCGCAAGATGACACAGCTGTTCAACTACAGCAATTAGCAGCGTTAAGGGATCAAGGTATATTAACGGAAGCTGAATTTACCGCCAAAAAGCAACAGATTCTTGGGTTATAAATAAAATAATTTAGAACTAAATAAAGCCTACCGGCAAATTTATTGGTAGGCTTTATTGGAGTTTAATTTTATAATAAGTGTATATGCTTAAGCTAACAACTAATATTAAAACAGATTTTGGTAGAGAATTGTTACAGGCTTCTTTTGTCTCAAAATTTATTGGTAGCAAAGAGGCTAGTTTAGCCATTGCCGATCTTGATTCTCTTATGGCTCCAGGTGGTGGACTGTTTGCTAGCGCGGGATCTAATTACCGTGGAATGATATTTGGTAGAGACAGTTTAGAGGTTGCAGACGACCTATTGGCAACAAAACCAGAATTAGCTCTAAATGTTATAGATTTACTAGCTTTTTATCAAGGTTCTAGTGAGGATAATAATAAAAAAAGCGGTGTGCAGGCTGGTAAAATAATGCATCAGCACGGCCAATTAGAATATAGGGACTTACGAGTTAGTAAAGATACGGCAAATTTAATTAAAAAACTATCAGAATTATGGGGTGGAAACGACGAAGGCTTTACTAACTATGATTCTTTGGACTCAACACCATTATTCATTAGGTTGATTAGTAGATACGGATTAAAATACGGGCCGGAATTTCTAAATAAAGAGGTAGCTCATAAATCTGGCAAGATATATGCTAGGCGGTACTATTTAGATGAGTCTTTGAAATGGTTAATTAAGCACCTTTTTCTTAGTAGTATAGGTTTTCTTGAATTTAGAAAAGAGCATAAAGATTCAATTATTATCCAAAACTGGCGTGATTCTGGTAGCTCTTTAGTTCATCTAGACGGTAGACAGGCAAATATCAATGAATACATTGCCCCATTAGAAGTACAAGGTTACGCATATGACGCTCTTGTAATGTCTGCCAGACTGTTTGAAAAATACCAGCTTGCCAGCGATGTAGAAGTTCATAGGCTAAGAACAGTAGCAAACACATTAAGGGAAAACCTTTTTTCTAGTTTTTGGATGGAAGAAAAGCAGTCTTTTGCAATGGCTTTAGATAGAGATGAAAATCATAACCCCAGGCTCATAAAGACTCCGTCATCTAGCCAAGGTGCATTGTTAGACTCCAGGCTGTTTAGCGACCTTGATGATGAACTAAGGTATAAATATGTGGGCGGTATTGTTAAAGCTGTGTACAACAGCAATTTCATTACAGATGTTGGAATTAGATGCCGATCTAAAGATTATGCTTATCTAACGGGATTTGCTGATTATCATGGGTCTTGGGCTGTTTGGGCAAAAGAGTCTTATGATTTCGCTAAAGGC
>JALOQO010000036.1 GCA_025453305.1 Patescibacteria group bacterium
TAAGGCAGGGTGAGAACTGCCTGTGACAGTTCGCAAGGCCGGAATCCTGGATTGCGAACGCAACCAAGATGAGGCGGGCTCGAGGAATTTTTCAAAGAAAAATATCCGTGAGTCGTGGGTTCCCACTACATTGCCAGTACATTACAATTATAATATGGGACCATAGCTCAGCTGGTTAGAGCACCTGCCTTTTAAGCAGGGTGTCGTGGGTTCAAGCCCCACTGGTCCCTCCAAATAAATTGCCCCAGCTTGTCTGGGGTATTTTATTTGGCTAGGTTATTAGCTGGGCTTGAAACCATGACACTCCAAAAGGTTGGAGTGGGTGAGAACTGCCAGTGGCAGTTCGGAAACGAATCTTCTCTTGCAAACTGGTTTGCAAAGATGAAGTTCGGGGGTCGCCAAAGGTGACCAAGCCCCACTGGTCCCTCCAATAAAAATGACTCTGTTTAAGATTCGGTCGTTTTTATTTGATTGCGATTTGAATCGGCTTTAGTGAGTAATGATTAATTGTGTAATACTAACTAAATCAAAGCATGTGTTAAATATCTAACAGCATATTTTAATATAGTTTATTAAAATAATAATTATGGTAGAAACAATACATGAAGTACAAGATGATCCCGCTCTATATAAATTTTTAACTTGGCTGGCTTTAATACTGGCTATAGTTGCATTAATAGTTGCCTGGATGGCCTATAATCGAAGTGGCGAAGATCTAGAGAATAGAGTTCAAAGGCAGGTTGAACAGACTATGAACCAAGTTGATGAAGCAACTCCGAATGTAGATGTTGATGTGGAAAGGCAACAATAACAAACTAATTTATAATTAATTGTTGATTAGATTTGATATTATGCCCTAATGTTTGGCTTTTTTGTGCTTTTTGTAATGTTTGGGTGCATTAAATATCAAGTAAAGAGTACTAGACAGTAGCCCAGCAGCTACCGCCACACTAAAGAAAGGTTCTATTGTGACATATGTAGAGGCCGATTTAATAGCCTCTTGGGTATCGTAGGGTAATTTTACTACTACAAGCATAATCGCTACCAAAACACCCGCTACGGCTGGCAAGATATGAAAAAATAGTTGAGATGGTCTTATTGTATTGCGATAGCCTATCAGGATAACCAATGGCGGTAATAACAAAAGGCTAATTTGAACAATACTAAACAGAGGCAAACCGTTGGTTGCTGGTAGTGATTTTAAAAACTGGGTGGCGTCTTGGGCGGTTAATCTTGCTAGCAACTCACCGGCACATAAAGCAAAAAATATCAAAACAGCATTTGATCTTAAGAAAAGTGGCAATAGCCCAAAAAGGATACCTGCAGATATTATTACAATATAAGTAGCTTGCATAATATTAGCTTATCATTTAAAAGCTTATGTTATCACCCACTTTTATTTTTAGCTTTTCTACCGCATCTTCTGGCAGCTCTATTACATACCTGCTTGGTTCTAAAGATTTATAAACTTCTGGATATTCTGCCGGTGTTGCGTTGTTCTTAATATGAACTATCATTTTATCGCTATTAAGCCAGATTATATCTATTGGGAACCTCATCTGAACCATCCACATCCGCCAATCACTTTCTTGTTTAAAATCAAACAACATACCGCCGTTTTCTTTTATACCATCCCGTTCTGACAAGCCCCTTTTTCTTAAAGCATCGGTATCGGCTAGTTCTAAATAATAACTCTGGCCGTTAATATCTGCTTTTATGTAATTAGTTTCTGTGGATTTCTTATATAAATACCAACCGCCGGCAATCAATAACACTATGACAACCAGAGATATTAATAAATATGGCCAAAAACTTTTTTGCCTAGGCACCAACGCGATCTTTTTTGTTTCTTTGTTTTGCATTTCTCTCTACATATTCTATCACTTTTGTAGCTACATCGCGGCCAGTTATTTTTTCTATTCCAAAGCCAGGGCTAGAATTAATTTCTAGCACTAGTGGGCCATTATTGCTTCGCATAATATCTACCCCACATATAGGCAAGTTCATACTCTTGGCGGCTTTAATTACAGTTTTTTCCTCTTCTTCTGTTAATTTAACAGTTTTACCAACCCCACCTTGATGTAGATTAGATCTAAAATCGTCGTCTAAACTTTGGCGCCTATAGCTTGCAACAACCCTGTTACCAACTACAAAAGCCCTGATATCGGTCCCGGCAGATTCGGCTATAAATTCCTGAACCAAAAAACTTACGCCTTCTACATAAAAAGCTTGCATTACGGCTTGGGCTGCTTTTTTGGTTTCGGCTAGCACTACGCCATTGCCATGAGTACCTCGGGCAACTTTAATAATTAATGGTGTTCCGCCAGCTTTTTCAATAACATCCTCTAAATCGGCCGTCTCTCTGGCAAATACTGTTTTAGGAATACCAACATCAGCTTTAGCAAGTAGCTGATAGGACCTAAACTTATCTCTTGATCTATTTATAGCTATTGAGCTTGCCGTAGTATAGACACCTTGCATTTCAAACTGGCGAACAATAGCTGTGCCGTACTTTGTATAGCTTTGCGCTATTCGTGGAATAATCGCATCAAAACCATGCAACGCTTCTCCTTTGTAATGCACAACTGGGTTGCTTTTTTCTACAGTAACATAACACTTTGCGTAGTCAATTATCCTAACGCTATGCCCGCGATCTTTCGCCACTTGTTTAAGCCGCTGGGTAGAATAATTTGCCCCACCTTTTGATAAAATCGCTATTCTCATTCGTCTATCCAATCTTCTTCGTCATCGGGAATATTAATTCCTAGTGTATTCTTTAGTTTAATTCTGTCAATATTAGATCTAGTAACATCAACTAAAAACCTTTTCCTAATAGTTCGCCTGCCTAGCAAAATAGGAAATAGCTTCTTTGATCTATCGGCAAGCGTTACTGGAGTTATAAATACTAGTGGTCCAATTTTTATTCTAACCTTTATCTCGTATCTTTCTTCTTTATGCCCAAAGGAACTCGCCACTACTGCTTTATCGAATTTACGAGTTTTAAATTCGTAGCCTTCTGTACCCGCACAAGGATGGCCTTTTAGTAATATTCCAGTAAGATACTCTTCGCCGTCTTCTTGTATAATTTTAATATTCTCACAATGTATAGCAGATCTGTAGGCACCCGAATCTACCTTAGCAGGTATTTGAGTATGCTTATCATAATCTTGAAAAATAACTGGTTCGTTTCTGCCTATTACTAGTTGGTATTTTCTACTTATCATGTATTGCCCCCATCGCTCGTTGATAATTATATTAAATTACTGTTTACTTTTTGTGCTTTCTCTAATGCATTAGTGTGGATTTCATTGGTGGGGTCAAATTTTCCGCTTAGTATATACTTCATAATAACATTAATTCTATCGCCCTTTTCAATACGATCTAATATATATTCGGCAATTTTTATAAAACCACCAAAGTACGCAATATCTTTTGTAAATACACCAACAACATCGTCTCCTTCTGAACCCCTGTAAATTCTATTAATATGTGGTCTAAGCTTCTTTCGAGCAGATTCTTCATCGAACTCTTTACCTGCTTTCTTTGCCCTATCCTTCTCCCTTGCCATCAAAATATCGTACAGAACATCTTTAGGAATAGGGCTATCGGTAATCAAGCCAAGCGCTAGGGCAATATCGGTATACCTATCATAAGGCTTTTCTAGTGCTTCTTCCCCGTTCTCTGCATACTCTACAAGCACTCCAAGTCCCTCTTCTGTAAAGAGATATCCTACTAACCCAAGTTCAAAGTCCTTAAAATCAGGACCTAATTTTGCGCCATTAATAGACCTTAGGGCATGTACTAATACTTCGTGCCTAAACAGCCCTTCGGCCTCATTTATAGTCATTGCCCTACGTTTTTTACCGACTTTAATCTTCTTTTCCCTGCAGTTAACCAATAATAGGTCTTTATCCTCAACTAATTCAACTTCCCAGTCACTCCACTGACTATCAGTAGCTTTTAATTTAGCTAGTGCTTGTTCGTATAAATCAAAAACCTTTTCGGACTCAAGCATAGTTGGATGTTCGGGTGATTGCTCTTTTCTGGCTTTATCAAAAACAGATGTAACTTCCGGATATTTATTATCAAACCATTCATCAATAGGCTCTTTGATTGATTCTATTTTCTTTAGCCTCTCTTCTAACTTATTATCGGTAATTTGATCTACTTTAAGGCCTAAGTTTTTTAGCTTTTCTGCAAATTGTGTAGGCTCTCCATTATCATCGGTTGTTAATCTTGCGAGTAAAGAAGATGCTAAAGCACTATCAGGAATTTCGTTGAATTCTTCATTAGCCTTTGTGAATCTATCCATTTGTAGAGCCCTAGTACCGTCTTGCTCGCTTTTGCTAAGCGCATCATGAATAGTTCTTAATAAATTTATTAGTGAAAGTGTATATGCATATTGCTCTTCTTTTTCGGAATCTGTGTCTGCTTTAAGATAGGCCTGCCATACTGCTTCAGGGTTAGGACATTTTACGCCACCGTCTGTAACTAAATCCCCCATTAAAAATCTGCCAATTTTTTTGGCAGCAGCAACCCTGACTGGTATATTTTTACCCTCTTCTTTATCTTTTACATCTTGTTCATCATCGAATATTTTTGATTCGTTTAAAGTAAGAGCTAAAAAATCCAGTACATCATCTAGAGTAAATGGTTTTACTTCTTTTGCTTCTTCTTTTCGTGAAGGAATATGTAACATAACTATTATTTTAGCAGATTTTGGCATTTTTTGCAATAGTGTTTATGAATATTAATTGATTTTTTGGATGCGGAGGTAGGCTAGGGCTATAACGCTAATTAAGATTATTAATATAATTATTAGCATGGTTATAAAACCTGATTGGTTACGATTCACGGTGGGCTCCTACGGGACTGTGAATTAAGCCAATTAGATCCCAAAATAGGCTTTCTGAATCGTCGTCTACGAATATTTCTGGGTGAAATTGCACACCTAATAGCTTTCTTTCAGGATGATACAGCATCTCTACGCCATCCTTGCTGCTTCCTAGTTCTATTAGACCCGTCGCCGAAAAGTCATCTACGGCATAATCGTGATGTTCTAGAGCATTAAAATTAGTGTAGCCTAACTTGTTCTGACCATACTCTGTTATGGATATATTAACAACCTCTTGGACCGGCCTGGGGAGCATAAGCATTGTTCCGCCTAGGGCAACATTTATCAATTGATGACCAAGGCATAATCCCAATATTGGTTTGTCTGTTGTTCTGATGAGTTCAAATTCGTGCCGGAACCACAGTTCGTTGTCTTCTAGCACATCACCCACTTCGTATTGGTAACCACCGGTTAACACAATTACATCGGTATCACCAGAATCTAAACGGCTATAGGGTGAATATTTTTGAATAAAAACATTGTGACCTTTATGTAATATTTTAGAAGCGGCCTCGTAAGTAAATAGGCTACCGTTATCTACAATATAAAATTTCATAAACTTTTTAATTATTTTTACTAATAATTTATATTGTAGCTTTTAGTTGCCAAAAAATCCACGTTTACCGGATTCTGCTTGGAATTGCTCTAAAAGTTCGCGCTGTTTCTTGCTTATTTTTGTTGGTGTAATAACATCTATGGTTACAATGTGTGGGCCACGAGAATCTTTCTTGATATGTGGCACGCCATGACCAGACAGCTTAAAGTCATCGCCGTTTTGAGTACCGGCTGGTATTTTCATAGTAACGGTGCCGTCTACGGTTTCAACCCGTAACTCGCCACCCAAAGTGGCGGTAACCATATCAATTGGCTCGTGACTAAGAATAATTTCGCCCTCTCTGGTGAATTTTTTATCTGGTTTTACCCTGATATGAACATATAAATCGCCAGAGGGGCCGTTCTGTATGGCTTCGCCGTATTCTCTTAGCCTAACAGTTGCACCGTCGTCTATTCCGGCCGGAATTTTTAGATCAACAGTCTTTTCTTTGCGACTAACACCTTTGCCACCGCATACACTACACGGTTTTTCGGGTACTTTGCCCTGGCCTTGGCAATCTGGGCAGGTTTGAGCTTGTTGAATATTACCTAAAATTGTTCTGGTTACGGTAACAACCTGGCCACTACCTTTACAGGTTTTACAGGTTTCTAAATTATACCCAGGTTCTGCACCATTACCCTTACAGTGTTCACAAGGAGTATTTAGATTTAATCTTATTGTCTTTTCTACGCCAAACACAGCTTCTTTAAAGCTAAGCTCCATAGCTACTTCTACATCTCGGCCTCGTCTTGTTCTTTGTGTTCGGCGAGATCCGCCACCAAAGAAACTGCCAAAAATATCGCCCATATCGCCAAAATCAAAATTAATGTTTTGGCCGTTAAAATCAAA
>JALOQO010000002.1 GCA_025453305.1 Patescibacteria group bacterium
AATATACATGTTAAGCCATTTGGCAGAATACAGATATCAAATAGCAAGGGTGATGTTATAGAACAGTATGAGTTCAATAATAGTGATCCTAGAACCAATGTCTTACCCGGTAGTACTAGGAAGTATGTAGACGAAATTGAATATTCAAAATTTGCCGGTAGGTACACCATATCGGCAAATCTAGGATATGGGTCAAATGGTCAGCTTATAACTGCAAAAAATTCTTTTTGGGTTATACCGGTATGGATGCTCGTTGTATTTATTGCTGTGATTATAGCGATATTCGTATTAGCATTTGTAGTTTATAAAAAATTACGTCAAACTCGCAAACACAGGGTAACTCCTAGGCGAAAGTAAGTTTAATAATCTTAATTTGAAATAGAGACTAACTTATCGTTGGTCTCTATTAATGTTTATGTTTTTGGTTGTTTATAGTAGAATTAAGATTAAGAACATTAAACAATTAAAAACTATGTATATCATTAAACAAATTTATTCGTTGCTGGCCCTACTGGCGATATTTATATTATTAGTCTTTTTAGTTGGTCAAATTGCTTTTGCGCAAGTAGAAAATCCACAAAGTGAAGGTATAGGTTTGCAGGGTAAAATAAGCGCACCTCCGCCAACGACTGCTCCTACAATCTCTGCACCTGGTTCGGGCCAAGTTATATCCAGCATCCCACTGCAAGTAAGTGGTGTTTGCAGCACTGGTTTATTGGTTAAATTATTTAAAAATAATGTATTTAGCGGTTCTGACAAGTGTGTTAACGGTAGCTACAGTATCACAACCGATCTTTTTAGCGGAAATAACGAATTAGTGGCTAGGCACTATGATGAATTAGACCAGGCAGGGCCAGATTCTAATATTGTAAGTGTTAGATTAAACGATGCAGCTAATAGTGTAAATATTGTAGAGCGGATAACCCTAACTAGCGTGTATGCAACAAAGGGTTCAGATCCGGGTAAAGAGTTGGGATGGCCAATTATTATAAGTGGGGGCAAGGGGCCCTATGCTGTAAGCGTTGACTGGGCTGATGGTACGGGAGCCGATGTTTATTCGTTACCTGGAGCTGGTGAATTTATAATTAAACACACATTTAAACAGGCTGGTGTATATAGAGTAATTGTAAAGGCAACTGATTCTAAGGGAACGGTTGGATACTTGCAAATAATTGCAATAGCAAATGGCGAAATAAGCGAAAATCAAGTAGCTGGCGCGGTAGCGCAAGCGGCTAACACCAAGACTATTTGGGTATGGCAACCATTACTTATAATGGTGCCACTTATTATTACCACTTTCTACTTGGGTAAAAAATATACTATAACCAGAATCAGACACAAGCTAGCAAAAGGTGAGCACCCCTTTTAATTAATAATCTGTTAAACTGTTAGATGATGAAAACAGTCTTTGTAGGATTAAGTGGAGGCGTTGATAGTTCAGTTGCAGCGCTTAAATTAAAAGAGTCTGGCTATAGAGTAGTTGGAGTGTATATGAAAAACTGGAGTAAAGATTTACCTGGTTTTGAATGCCCCTGGAAAGAAGACTATTTAGATGCAAAAAGAATTGCGGTACAGCTAGGTATTGAGTTTGAATTATTTGATTTTGAAACAGAGTATTTTGATAAAGTCGTTAACTATATGCTAGATGAATATAAAATTGGTCGAACCCCCAACCCAGACATTATGTGTAACCAAGAGATAAAATTTAAGTTGTTTTTGGACGCATCTATAGATAAAGGTGCTGATTATATTGCTACTGGACATTATGCCGGTACTAGCAACGGTAAACTTTATACTGCGGTTGATCAATCAAAGGATCAAACTTATTTTTTATATCGTATAAAGGAGCAAGCTCTTTTGAAAACCCTGTTTCCGCTTGCAAATATAACTAAATCAGAGGTTAGACAAATAGCTAGCAAGGCAAATTTGATAACTGCTTCAAAAAAAGAAAGTATGGGTATTTGTTTTGTTGGAAAGGTTGGCATAAAAGACTTTTTAAAACAATACATAAATACCGAACCGGGGCCAATAGTAGACCAGTACAATCAAGTAATTGGTCAACACGACGGCGCGATTTTTTATACAATCGGCCAAAGACATGGTTTGGGGCTTGGAGGTGGACTACCGATGTATGTAACCGGTAAAGATATGGCAAAAAACACAGTTTTTGTAACAACCAAAATTGATAACGACAATCTATGGAGGCAAGAAATAAATATTACCAATAGCCACTGGATTAATACCGTACCCGACCATGATACTACCTATTATTTTAGAACAAGGCATCGTGCCCCACTAGTAAAGGGCAAATTTAAAGACCAAAAACTTATTAGCATTTTACTAGAAGACCCAATAAGAGCAATAACTCCGGGGCAATCGGTGGTTGTTTATAGCGATAATTTAGTTCTTGGTGGTGCCATAATAAATTAAAATTATAGCCTGTTTATGATAAGATATATTGTATATGCTTGCTAGATTTAAGTCTAAAAAAGAAGATCGACAACACACTAAATCGAACGGTAAAGAAAGGCTAATGATAGGTCTTGATATTGGAACCGAGTATGTTAAGGCTCTAGTTTCTAGGGTAGACGAAAGCAATGAACTAGAAATTATTGGTGTCAGTAAGGTCCGCCAAAGCCAAACCGATATGCAAGCTGGCGCAATAGCTGATATTGCTGCTGTTGTTGCAAACTGTAATCAGGCACTTAATCAAGCCGAGCAGCAAGCTGGTGTTAGTGGCCGAAGCGCGGTAGTGGGTATCGCCGGAGAGCTTGTGAAGGGCTCTACCTTAAATGTTAAAGTTACCAGAGCCAATCCACAAAAAGAAATTGATATTAACGAGATCGATAACATATTTACCATGGTCCAAGAAAGAGCACATCAACGAGCTGTAAAAGCTCTAAGCCAGGAAACGGGTGGCAAACAGATCGCCCTAAAGTTAGTAAATAGCGCCCTTATATCTATCGAGATAGATGGCTATAATATAACCAATCCACTGGGTTTCCAAGGAAAAGAAGTACATGTTCAACTATATACTGCATTTGCCCCAATGGTTCACATAGGTGCTATAGAGCGGGTTGCCGAACAACTAGACCTAGATTTACTAACCGTTGCCGCTGAGCCTTTCGCCGTGGCTAGGTCAGTTATTGGTGATAATCCTAACGCCGATATAAGTGCTATTTTGGTGGATATTGGTGGCGGAACAACCGATATCGCGGTTGTTAACGAAGGCGGGGTAGAGGGCACTGTTATGTTTGGTATTGGTGGCCGTAGTTTTACAAAGTCTATCGAGCGAGATTTAGATTTATCATACGAAGAAGCCGAAAATTTAAAACTAAGTTTATCTAGTAACGCGGTTTCATCTAAGCAAAAATCGCAGGCAGAATCAGCTTTAAGTAAAACCCTTACCGTATGGATTAGTGGTGTAAGTCTTGCGCTAGAAGAGTTTCACAGATTAGACCATTTGCCAAATCGAATATTATTATGTGGTGGTGGAGCTAGTTTAGACATACTACGGAACGAGTTAGAAAAAGGTGAATGGTATAAGGACTTGCCATTTACTAAAAAGCCACAGATACAATTCATTTCGCCTAGCCAAGTTAGCGGCATAGTTGATACTACTGATATGGTTAAAGATCACACATTAATAACCGCTATGGGGCTGCTTAGGGTTGGAATGGATACGGTTTTGCAGTATGAATCAGAATCAGAATCAATCAAGGGGCGTTTTAATAGGTTATTAAAGCTATGAAAAAAGATGTAATTTACATAGAAAACGATGACGAAATTGCAGCCGTTGTAGATAAAGTACTCGGCGCCAAAGCAAGTGTTGTGGCCTTGGTGCTACCCAAGAGATGCACAATATTTCATAGTGCTGTAAATATGAAGATATTAAACAAAGCCACTTCTAGCGCAAAAAAGAAAGCGGTACTTATTACTAGCGAGCAAGCGCTTATGCCAATTGCCGCAACTACCGGTACTTATATTGCAAAATCGCTTCAATCTAAGCCAGAAATTCCAGAACTACCCACAGATGGCGATTTACCAGAAGAAGACATTATATCCGATGAACCACAAATAGATCCTAATAAAGCGGTTGGTGATTTAGCCGGATTGCCAGATGACGAAACAATCAATATTGCTCAAGACCCCGAAAAACCCAAAGAAGAACCGGCAAAAAAATCTAAAAAAGACAAATCTAAAAAGGTACCCAACTTTAACTCTTTTAGATCCAAGCTATTTTTAGGTATTGGTATATTCTTACTTCTTGCGGTTTTATTTTATGTCGCAGCCTTTGTTCTGCCAAAAGCTAACATAACAATTACCGTTGCTCAACAAGAAATACCGGTTGATTTTACCATTAAAACTTCGCCAGAGGCAGAGGATAACCCGGATGAAAATGTATTTAAATTAATTAACAAAACCATAACCAAGGCCGAGTCTGGCCAAGCCCCAGCTACCGGTAAACTAGATAAGGGCGAAAAGGCAACAGGAGTAATATCGTTTACGATATCATGTAGTAACATAAATGGTACCCCGCCTACTATTCCAAGTGGTACAGGTGTTAGTACCGGTAATTTAACATTTATTACTACAGAATCAGCTAGCTTAACATCGCCGAGTTTTAATCCCTGTAGGTTTAGCGGTAGTGCAGAGGTAGTAGCGCAAAATGCCGGTGGTGAATATAATATTAGCGCCGGTAGAACTTTTAGTGTTGCTGGTTTTAGTGATGTAACCGGAACAAACAAGGCCGGCATGAGTGGCGGAACATCGGATATTGTAAAAGTTGTGCAGGCTAGTGATTGTGATGCCTTGCTGGCAAGCTTAAGTGCTAAAGCGAATTCAGATGAAATTAAAAAAGAATTATTTACCGAGTTTGAACAGGCGGGCGTAGTTCCAGATGAATCATCGTATAAGGTTCAAACCGTTAGCACGGCCTGCGAGCCTTCGGTTGATCAACCAGCCGAAACAGTTACCGCCAAAGCCACCTATAACTTTACCATGAACGGTGTTAATAGAGATCCACTTAACCAAGCTATCACCAAACAAGCTTTAGAAAAGGCTGGTCCAGAACAAACAATCGTAGACTCTGGAGTGTCTAAGGCTAAATTAGAGCCAGAATCTAGCAGTAGCGTAGGAACAATCTATAGGGTAAAAACAACTGCTATAACCGGAATAAAACAAGATGAAGCCCAACTAGAATCGTTAATACTAGGTAAGAATGCAAGAGAGACAACTGAAATTCTACAGGCTATTAATGGTGTAGAATCGGTTAAAATAGACTACAGTCCGTTTTGGGTAAACAAAACACCCAAAGATCCAAATGATGTGACTATAAAATTTGTTTCTAAAGACAATGGGTGACATATTGGCCTTAGATATTGGTGAAAAACGAATAGGTGTGGCCAGGGCTAATATGGTTGCTAAATTGCCAGAAGCTCTACCCTATATAGATAATGATTCAAAAGTTGCTGATTCTATCAAAAATCTAATAGATAGATATGGGGTAAGTAGAATGGTAATTGGGCTACCCAGGAACCTAAATGGCCAAGAAACTAAACAAAGTGAATATACCAAACAGTTTGTTGATAAAGCTATACCAAAAGGAATACAAGTAATCTGGCAAGATGAAACCTTGTCTTCTTATAGGGCAAAAGTAATCACTGGTAAAACCAAAAATGTTGATTCGGAGGCTGCCTGTGTGATATTAAATGATTTTCTAGAGGACTACCATGAAATATAAGAATAATAAAGTAACTCATAACACCAGTAAGACAAAAATAATTGCAAGTACCCTTGTATTTATCGGAATATTGTTAGTTATTGGTGCTTTTGGTGCTAGAACTTGGTATCAAGCTCAACTTAGGCCGGTAGCCCAAGAATCAAGAATAGAGGTTGTAGAAATTAAGGCTGGCGCAACCGTTCAGCAAATAGCCAATAGTCTAGCCGAAAAAAAGCTAATTAGGAATCCCCAAGCATTTATGTGGTATGTCCGGAGCAATGGGTTGGTAGAATCTATGAAAGCCGGCAGTTTCCCAATTGACGCTTCACTAACAACCCCAGAGGTTATTTCTATTATAACTACCGGCAAAGAGCAACAAGCTCTCGTTACAATATTACCCGGTCAAAGAATAGATCAAATAAAAGACAGTTTAATTAAAAACGGTTATAAAAAAGAGCAAGTAGAGGCTGCTCTAGAGCCGTCGCTCTATAGCGGACACCCCGCATTGGTGTCTAAGCCTAAAGATTCTAGCTTAGAAGGATTTTTATATCCAGAAAGCTTCAAAGTAACATCAGGCACAACACCTAGGTCGATAATAAATAGTTCATTAGACGAAATGGCGAAACAAATAACTCCAGAAAGGATAGATGCCTGGAGCCGTCAGGATCTTAATGTATTCGAGGCCATAACTCTAGCTTCAATTGTAGAAAGAGAAGTATCTAGCAACTCCGACAGAGGAATGGTGGCCGGTGTGTTTATTAATCGGCTTAAAATTGGAATGCCGCTCCAGTCTGATCCAACCTATAAATATGCTGCCTTTTTACTAGGTATACCACCAAGTTCTTCTATTGATTCACCGTACAATACCTATAAAATTCCAAGTCTACCGCCCGGGCCAATCAGCAATGTATCTAAATCTTCGCTAGAAGCTGTTGCAAACCCTACTAGCCACGATTATTTATATTTTGTATCTGGTGACGATGGTATAACAAGATTTTCAAAAACAATAACCGAACATCAAGAAAAAACTGCCAAATACTGTAAAACTTTGTGTAGTAGTTACTAATATAACAGGGGTGGAGTTAATTTAGCAGGCTTGACAAGCTATGTACGGTTTGATAAACTAATAATTACGATTTTTGGTGATTAAATGTCACTAAAGGCAATACAAAGAGGGTCCAAAAATCGGTCGCATCTACCAGTCTAAGACATATGTTTATGTCGAGCATTTGGCGAGAAATGCTTAAAAATAATAGCGATAGTCATAAAACAACTAAACGGTAGAATCGCGAGACAGATATACGATTTATCGTGTATCGGGAGCATAGTATTAGTAACTTATTTACGGCTAATGAGCCAAAGCAACCATCTAATACAAACATTATGTCGCACCAAAAACGGGGAATTATCCCTAAGAAGCAGATAAAGAATGTACGAAAGAAAATTCATAAGTATGGTTTAGTTACCGTCAATGCTGCAATAATTGTTGCAGTAACCGGTTTTGTTTGGGTTGGCCAAAATAGCGCCAGTACTTCCGCTAACAACTTTTCGCTAGCTTCTAATAATAATGATAATTCACAGCCTGCACCGCTAGATAAATTATCCAGCGCTGACATTGCTGCTAATATAGCGTTGACATCTGGACTACCCCAAGAAATAATGGTGGTTAATCAGGCGGATTCTTACAAAACGCAATTAACCCAAGCCGCTATCGAAGAATCTGTAGTTTCTAAACCACAGGTTGTAACCGGTGGCTCTCAATCTAAGTATGAAATTACAACCTATGCCGCCAAGGAGGGCGATACCGTTCCTATTGTAGCCGAAAGTTATGGTGTTTCAGCTGATACCATAAAGTGGTCTAACGGCTTAACCAACGATGATTTACCGGTTGGTAAGAAAATTAAAATACCGCCTGCTAACGGTATTGTATACACTGTTAAGCCGGGTGATACACCAACTACTTTAGCGAATGCTTATCAATCTTCATCAGAGGCAATCATTGCATTTAATGACGCAGAAAACGGTCTTAAAGAAGGTGATACGATATTAATTCCAGACGGTAAACCACCAACGCCTGCTCCAAGCTCTAGCAGAAGAACTTCTACTAGATCTACTACAACGACTACTTATAGCAACTATGTTCCTCAATACGGTGGTAACGGTTACGCAAGAGGTTACTGTACATGGTATGCTGCCAGCAGGGTCCCGGTACCTAGCAACTGGGGTAATGCTAACACCTGGGATAATCGCGCAAGGGTATCTGGATGGACGGTTAGTTCCGTGCCGGTTGTTGGTGCTGTTGCGCAACGAGATGGTGGTTACGGCGGGCTTGGACATGTAGCTATAGTAGAAGCCGTTAGCGAAGATAAAACCATGATTATTTATTCGGATATGAACGGTTTAGCCGGTTATGGTAGGGTAGGTACCAGCGGCTGGGTATCGGCTAGCAGTTACAGTAGTTACATTTACAGATAATTTAAAAGAATTTAAACATGCAGTACCGCTTTTTAGGGGCGGTACTGTTTATTTATATCTGTAATCTGGTAAAATTATAGAACAATGTTTGTAGATGTAGTGTCGGTAAAAATTAAGGCAGGCAATGGCGGTAGTGGAATCGTTAGTTTTAGGCATGAAAAGTATGTAGATAAGGGTGGCCCAGATGGTGGCGATGGCGGAAACGGCGGCGACATCATCTTTGTTGCATCCCGAAACGAAAATACCTTAGCAAATTTTAGATATCACAAAGAACTTGTAGCAGAAAACGGTGAATCTGGCGGAAAGCGCAAAAAACATGGCAAATCAGGTAAAGATTTATTTATAAAAGTACCGGTTGGAACGGTAATTATCGATACCCAAACAAGCGAAATCATTGCCGATTTAATAGAAGATGGTGAACAAACAATAATCGCCAAAGGCGGTGAGGGTGGTTTTGGGAATGCTCATTTTACCAGTTCGGTTCGCCAAGCACCCAGAATAGCCGAAAAGGGCGAACAGGGTGAGCGAAAAAGCTTAACTTTAGAGCTAAAACTAGTAGCCGATATTGCGCTGGTTGGTTTTCCTAATGCCGGTAAAAGCTCTTTCTTAAGTGTTATTAGCAATGCTAGGCCAGAAATTGGTGAATATGCCTTTACCACCAAGGTTCCCAACCTTGGTGTTGTTGATATTAATAATACCAGTGTGCTAGTTGCCGATATACCAGGGCTAATTAGTGGCGCTAGCCAGGGTAAGGGGCTTGGTGATGAGTTTTTAAGACATATAAGCAGGTGCCAGGTACTTTTGCACTTAATAGACTCTACAAGTAACGATATTACAGAAGATTATCTAACTATCAGGCGCGAACTAAAACTATACAGTAAAGAGCTCGCCGAAAGACAACATATTATTGTTCTTACTAAAATTGATTTGCTTGATACCGATTTAATTGATATGCAAAAAGAGTTATTATCTAAGGTGGTTAAATTTGACCATCCTATTTTTGCCATATCGTCTCAAGCACATATCGGCGTTAAACAACTACTACATTATGCTGTTGATGTGGTTCAGCGAGCCTATCACCAACTAACCAATACAAGTGGTTCGGATAATATGAATCAAGAAGGTTTACCGATAATTCGCCTTGCAACCACTGATTTACCTTGGCGGGTAACTAAAAAAGACGAAAAACACTATCATATTAAAGGTAACCGAATAGAAAAGTTTGCCAAACGAACAGATTTTAGTAATCCGCACGGAGTTGCTCGGCTTAAAGATATTATGAACAAAATGGGAATCAATAAAGAGCTTGTTAAACAAGGCATTAAGCCAGGTGATTCAATATCTATAGGCCAAATTGATGACACAATTAAATTCTGATTTATTAGATACTAGAAATAGGCTAATAAGCAATAAAGCCTTAAAGCCCGGAAAATCAGTTTTATATATAATGAGCCGCGATAGGCGGATTAAATATAATTATTCTCTTGCTACCGCACAACAATCAGCCATACAGCAAAAACTGCCCTTGGCGGTGGTTTATTGCTTATATAAGGTAGAAAACCGCGCCCGTGAGCATCTAAAATTTATTTTAACTGGCCTAAAAGAACTAGAATCAGATTTGAAACAATATAATATACCGCTAATGTTATTATTCGGTGAACCGGAACGGGTTTTACCGGGCTTAATACACCACACTCAACCTTGCCAGGTTTTTGTTGATTTTAATCCTTTAAATCATGCCAAAAAATGGCAAAAAGAACTGTCTAAAATTGTACCGTTAGTGTGTGTAGATAGCCATAATACCGTACCCGCCTGGGTTGCGAGTGATAAACAAGAATACAGCGCCCGCACTATTCGGCCCAAAATACATCACCATTTAAATGATTTTTTAGTACCGCCACCAGATATTATTAATCACCCCTATATATGGCCGGGTAAGGTTATGAATCTAGAGCAATTAAAAGACCTTACAAACAAATTATTGTCCAAATATCAGCCCAATAATACAAATCTTGGCTTTAAATCGGGCCCTAGAGCAGCCAGAAAGCGCCTAGAAAGCTTTATTAGTAGTAAGTTAGCCAATTATGCCACTAATAGAAACAACCCCGCCATAAACGATCTTAGTGGTTTAAGCCCTTATTTGCATTTTGGGCAAATTAGTAGCACCGAAGTGTTAATTAGAGTAAAATCAGCACTCAATAACGACAGTAGATTGCAAACTGGCCATGATATTTTGCTAGAGGAAATGATTATTAGAAAAGAGCTGTCCGATAACTATTGTTTATATAACACAAATTACAGATCTTTAAAGGGTGCGCCAGATTGGGCCATACAAACGCTTAATAAGCACCGGAACGATCCAAAGGAATTTTTGTATAATTACGGTGATTTTGAACAGGCAAGAACCCATGATCCGGCCTGGAATGCTGCCCAAAGAGAACTACTTAAAACCGGTAAAATGCATGGTTATATGCGAATGTATTGGGCTAAAAAGGTGCTAGAATGGTCAAATTTGCCCGAGGAAGCTATAAATATACTAATTAGATTAAACGATTTTTACAGCCTAGACGGCGGAGACCCCAACGGATATGTGGGTATTTTATGGAGCATAGCAGGTTTGCATGATCGCCCATGGGGTGAGCGCCCAGTCTACGGAACAGTTCGCAGTATGGTCTACGGTGGCTTAAAACGGAAATTCCCCATACAAGACTACATTATAAAAAACAGTTGACAAAAATTTTATAATAGTTTACTATGTTATTTGTTCGGGGCAAAAACATAAGTATTTTGCCCGAGTATTTTAACAAGACGGACAGAAAGTTAAGGTTGCGTGGCTAATTAAAGTTTATATTTTAGACTTTAGCTAGCCGCGCAACCGCGTGGTACCGTTGGGTACAACAACGCCAAGTAGCGCGAGCAACGACGCTCCGTACTTAGGTAGTGTGCCCCTACAAGGAGGAACCAGATGAAGTTCACCACGCCCCCCGAGGTTCGCAAGGCCCGCTGCTGGTCCTGACGGACTGAGCCGGCCTTGACAACCCTCTGGCAGCGCGGGATAGGGCAAGGTTTCAGGCCTCGTAACCACCTCGCGCCGAGCACCTAGTCCCCCACTTGGTGGGCGGAGAGAGACCTCTCTCCGCCCACCTCGGGCAATTTTTGGAACTTTCTGTCCGTTCCCACCTAGATTTTTTACCAGCCACCAATATCGGTGGCTTTTTTGTTATTATAGGATGGTGCAAGAGACACTTTATTTTTATGATTTAGAAACTAGCGGTGTAAACCCTAGGGCAGATCGCATAATGCAGTTTGCCGGCCAGCGAACCGATTTAGACTTAAAACCTATTGGCCAGCCCGATAACTTTTTGATATCACTAACAGACGATATTTTACCTGTTCCAGAAGCAATCTTAATTACCAGCATCACACCACAGCAAACCCGCCAAGACGGCATTAGCGAAAAAGATTTTGCCAAATGGTTTTATAAAGATGTAGCTACCCTAAAAACTACCATACTTGGCTATAATTCATTACGATTTGATAATGAATTTATTAGGTTTTTAATGTGGCGAAACTTTTATGATGCCTATCTTTGGTCTTATGATCAAACTAGTACTTGGGATATTTTAGACACCGTTCGTATGACCAGAGCCTTAAGACCAGGCGGTATAGAGTGGCCGTTTTCTAGCGAGGGTAAACCAACAAATAGGCTCGAAATGCTAACTTATATAAACAAGCTTGAGCATAATAATGCACATGATGCCTTAAGCGATGTAAACGCCACTATTGCTGTAGCAAAATTAATTAAAACTAACCAACCAAAACTATTTTCGTACCTATTTGATATGAGAAATAAAAAAGCTATCCAAAAGCTAGTGAACAGTGAGACACCTTTTGTTTATACATCTGGTAGATACCCTTCTGAAACACTACATACTACCGCCGTTGTTAGGCTTAGTGACCACCCAAGCTATAATGGCGGGCAAGTGCTAGTATATGATTTAAGGCACAACCCAGAACCGTTTATGAGCCTTACCATAGAACAACTAGAAGAGCGCCTAAAATACACCAAAGACCAAAATGCCGACCCCAGACTGCCCGTAAAAGCTTTGGCCTTTAACAAGTGCCCAGCGGTTGCTCCATTAGCTGTTTTAGACAAAAAAGCGCAAAAAAATATAAATCTAACACCAGATCAAATCAATAATAATTTAAAGATTCTGTACAGCGACCCAACTTTTGTAGAGAGAATCAGGCAAGTATTTTTGCGTCAAAAAGAATCACATCAACAGGCTCTATTACCCAATATATATTCTGTCGATGGTCAACTATACGATGGTTTTGTATCTGATAAGGATAAGCATTTTTGCCAACAAATTAGAGAAAGCTCGGCGACAGAACTAGCCGATTTGCACCCAGCTTTTGGTGATGAACGATTAACCCCGCTGTTGTTACTGTATAAGGCTAGGCAAATGCCAAAATCACTTAGCGAACAAGAGCAAGCCCAATGGGAATCGTATAAAAATACCAAGTTAACAACCGGCAATGATAATTCTATGCTGGCGAATTACTTTAAAGTTATTAAACAGCTATATGAAACAACAAAAGATGATTCTAAGCAGGCGCTATTAAAAGATTTGTGGTTTTGGGGTGAAAGCATTGCTCCAGCTGATATTTAAAGACAAATATCGTAAATAGTACTATAAGGTTCGGGAGTGTACCTTTTTGATAACTGCATTTTAATAAGTATTATTAACAAAATTATAAGACCAATCAATACAGCACCACCCATATCTAATCTTAAATCTGTACCAGGAACGATTCCTAAAATAAGAAGTTCAAAAAAGGGTTTAAAAGCCACGGTATAATGTGGCAACAGTGTAGAACCGTACCACAATAGAACAATATCACTAGCATTCATATAAAACCACCACATAGCTAAATAATAAAATAACAGTAATTATACAAAAAAGCAACAATATACTAAACTTAAGCTTAATTACTTGCCAACAACTGATTTATTGGCATATATTAGCTGAAAACCACCAATTCCTAAAGCTGGCATAGCAATAGCGATTCTTATAAAGCCTTCTAGATTGGAGAATGCCCAAAAAGATAATATTAATAAGCATATTCCGCAAATAGTATGTGCTATCCGCCAGCTTTTTTTATCTGGAAAAATAATATCAAGAGCCGAATCGGCATGTTTTTTGGTGTAGTCTAGCAGCGTTTTAGCCCATTTATTATTTATAGATAGTAGCGCTAGGCCGGCTATTAACATAGGTATACCACCCGGCCCAGGTAGCCAGCCTAAAAACGGGCTTGCGATAATTAGCCCAAATCCCGCCATATCTATTAATATTCTTTTTAAGTGCTTTTGCATTATTATTATTGTAACTTAAGAATTAAAATTAAGCTTGGTTATATGCGCCAAGTAACCTAACCTGGCAATCTTGTTTTTTTAGTTCGGCGGTTACATTTGGTATTTTTTTGCTATCTATAAGTACATCGACATAAAACATATATCGCCACACCTTACCAGGTATCGGGCGAGATTGTAACTTTGTAAGATTTGCTTTTGAGCGGTCAAAAACTCCTAGGGCTTTATATAGCGCTCCGGGTGTATGGCTAGTTTGGATAACCATAGATAACTTATCGGTTTCAAAATCTGCTGGTTTTTTATCCAACACCAAAAAACGAGTCATATTAGTGTCGTGATTTTGGATAGCTCTAGCGAGTATTGGCATTTTATGCATTTTAGCGGCTGTACTAGACGCGATAGCGGCCAAATTTAAATTACCCTGTTGTTTAATATAGGAAACACTGGCTGCGGTATCGTAATCCTCTACCCTTTCTGCGGTAGGTAAATGTTCATCCAGGTAGTTACTGCACTGCGATAGAGCTACTGGGTGAGAATGGATATGGGTTATGTCTGTAAGTTTTGCCCCAGGTAAAGTTATTAAGCACTGTTCGATAGGAATAGCTATTTCGCCTACTATGTAATACTTATGGCTAATAAGTAAATCATAAACTTCGTTAATTGATCCGTGTATAGAATTCTCTATAGCTACTATTGCACTGGTTGCAATTTGTTCGTCTAGGGCAATAAAGACATCTTTAAAAGTTGTGCATGGCGCTATGGCGATATCTTTGCCATACCACTTTATAGCGGCACTGTGGTGAAAAGATCCGGCTTCGCCCTGTATAGCAATAATTTTGTTCACTATTACATACTACCCTAGGCACTAGAAAAAAGTGAAGTTTTTTAGTATACTAGATGCCTAAATGAAAGATGTTATATCAATAAAAGGAGCCAGGGAACACAATCTTAAGGATATATCTGTTGATATTCCTCGGAATAAACTGGTCGTAATAACTGGGCTTAGTGGATCAGGAAAATCCAGTTTGGCATTTGATACAATTTACGCCGAAGGTCAACGACGATATGTAGAGAGTCTAAGTAGTTATGCTCGCCAATTCTTAGGCCTTATGGAAAAACCAGATGTTGACCAAATAGATGGCTTGAGCCCTGCGATATCTATTGATCAAAAATCTACCAGTCGTAACCCTCGATCAACGGTAGCAACGGTAACCGAAATTTATGATTATCTAAGATTGTTATTCGCTAGAGTAGGGGTGCCTCATTGCCCGCAGTGCGGAAAAACAGTATCCAGGCAAACTACAACCAAGATAGTAGACGAGGTTATTGCTAGTTTTAAAAATAAAAAGATATTAATTTTAGCACCTGTGGTAATAGATAAAAAAGGTGCGTTCGAGCACATTCCAGAACAATATCAAAGAGCCGGTTTTGCAAGAGTTAGGGTAGATAATGTTGTTTATTCGTTAGATGAATTTCCAGAGCTAGATAAGGCCAAAAAACACTCCATTTCTGTAGTTGTAGACAGAATACAGATAGATGATGAAATAATTAGCAGGGTAACCCAGTCTATTGAACAGGCGCTAGAATTAGCCGATGGCCGATTAATAATATTCGATACAGAAAACGATATCGAAAGGGTATACTCATTGCTTTATGCTTGCGATGATCATCCAGAAATTACAATCCCAGATTTAGAACCTCGGACATTTAGTTTTAATTCACCCCATGGCGCTTGCCCGGTTTGCACGGGTTTGGGTAACCGTCTAGAGGTTGATCCAGAGCTTGTTGTGCCAAATGGCCGGCTGACTATTGCAGAAGGTGCTATAAGACCTTGGAATCGTATAAGAATAGATAGCTGGTATCTAAAAAAAGTTGACACTATGGCTACGGCAAACGGCTTTTCTATACACATTCCTACCGGAAATCTAACCGATGATCAAATGAATATGGTTTTATACGGTACAGGTAAACAGGTTTACGAAGTACCTTTGGGCGGGGGTAGGTCTTATGAAACCACTTTCGAGGGAGTTATCCCCAATTTAGAACGGCGATATAAAGAGACAGACAGCGATTTTGTAAAGCGGGATATAGAGAAGTTTATGCTAGAAAGACCTTGTCATGCTTGTGGGGGCGCACGGCTAAAACCAGAGGTATTAGCGGTTACGGTAGGTAAGCTATCGATTATTGATATTACCAATTTATCAATCGATGATGCTTTGGTATTTTTTGAACAATTAAAACTAGATTCTACACAATCTAAAATAGCTACCCAAATACTTAAAGAAATCAAGGCTAGATTAAAGTTTTTGGTAGATGTTGGACTAAACTACTTATCATTAGCCAGAAGCGCGGTGACACTAAGTGGTGGAGAAGCTCAAAGGATAAGGTTAGCAACCCAAATCGGGTCGGGGCTAACCGGTGTTTTATATGTCTTAGACGAACCATCTATTGGGTTACATCAGAGAGATAATGAACGGCTAATTCTTACACTTAAAAAATTAAGGGATTTAGGCAATAGTGTACTGGTTGTAGAACACGACGAAGAAACAATCAGAACATCGGATTTTGTTTTAGATATTGGCCCAGGGGCTGGTATCCATGGTGGTAAAATAATTGCTCAGGGTACACCTGGTGAAGTCGCGTTAAATAAAGATAGTATAACGGGGCAATATTTACTAGGTAAAAAGCACATTAAAGCTCCAAAAAAAACCAGGGCAGGTAATGGAAAATTTATTATTATTAATGATGCTCGTGAAAATAATCTAAAAAATATTACAGTTGAAATACCGCTAGGTAAACTAGTTGTGGTAAGCGGTGTTAGTGGATCGGGTAAATCCAGTTTAATCAATGATATTTTATCTAAAGAGCTACAGGCCAAACTAAATAGAGCAAATATGGTTGCCGGCAAACACGGTTCTATCGAAGGCATCGAACATTTAGATAAGATAATTGTTATTGATCAGTCACCCATTGGTAGGACACCCAGAAGCAATCCAGCGACTTACACCGGTTTGTTTACACCTATTAGAGAGTTGTTTGCCAGTACTCCAGAAGCAAAGATACGGGGCTATGGGCCAGGCCGATTTAGTTTTAATGTTAAGGGTGGGCGGTGCGAACAATGTGCGGGTGATGGAATTATAAAGATAGAAATGCACTTTTTGCCTGATGTTTATGTTCCCTGTGAGGAGTGTAAGGGTAAACGATATAATCGCGAGGCTTTGGAAATCCACTACAAAGGTAAGACAATAAGTGATGTTCTTTCTATGACATGCGAACAAGCTGTTGAATTTTTTGAAAACATTCCATCGGTGCACAAGAAACTAAAGACTTTAGTTGATGTTGGTTTAGGCTATATACAACTTGGTCAATCGGCGACTACTTTGAGTGGTGGAGAAGCTCAAAGAATAAAACTAGCTACAGAATTATCCCGTAGAGCAACTGGCAGAACTTTGTATGTTCTAGACGAGCCTACAACTGGTCTACATATCGATGATGTCGCCAGGCTATTAAAAGTATTGCATGCGTTAGTTGATTCGGGAAATTCAATGATTGTTATAGAGCACAATCTAGATGTTATTAAAAGTGCTGATCATATTATTGATATGGGTCCAGAAGGTGGAGACGCTGGTGGTCAAATAATAGCTCAAGGTGCCCCCCGTCAAATAATCGAAACCAAGACCAGCTACACTGGCCAATTCCTAAAAAACACAGTGTCTCGTTAGCTTAGGTGATAATTGTAATTAATAATTAGTTTAATCTTTTAAAAAGCCACCTGATTGATGTGCCCATAGTTTGGAATAAACGCCATTATTATTACTCACCAGTTCCTGGTGTGTCCCTTGTTCGGCAATTTTACCGTCTTGTAATACCACAATGCGGTCCATTTTTTGAACCGTGCTAAGTCTATGAGCAATAACGATTGCCGTACGATTTTTCATTAGCTCCCATAACGCAGCTTGAATTAATTTCTCACTTTCACTATCTAAAGCACTTGTAGCTTCGTCTAGAACAATTATAGGGGCATCTTTAATTATTGCCCGGGCTATTGCGATTCTTTGCCTTTGACCACCGCTTAGTTTTACCCCTCTTTCACCAACGAAAGTTTTATAGTTAGTTGATAACTTGTCTATAAACTCATGGGCATTTGCTTTTTTGGCTGCTTCTATAATTTGTTCGCTAGTGGCATCCAGCTTACCGTAACCGATATTGTCTTTAATTGTCCGGTGAAACATAACCGACTCTTGGGGGACATAAGCTATAGAATCTCTTAAGCTTTTTAGAGAATATTCAGAAATATCCTGGCCATCAATTAGAATCTGACCACTTTGTATTTCTTTGAATCTTAAAATCAGTTTGGTTACAGTAGTTTTACCACCACCAGAGTGCCCAACTAGGGCTACTTTTTCTCCTGGCTTAATAGTTAAATTAAAATTTTCAAACAGCTTACCTTCGCCATCTGAATACCCGAAATTTACATTTTTAAATTCTATTTCCCCAGAATCTACGGTTATTGTTTTGTTGGTTCTTTGATTTTTGATATTTGGGGTATCTAGTAAAAGTTCGGTAAATTGGGCAGCTTCTGTAATTGAGCTCTCGATATTTCTATATATGCGGTTAAATTCCCA
>JALOQO010000037.1 GCA_025453305.1 Patescibacteria group bacterium
GTCACCGATAACGAAGATGTATTAATAGCTTGTATTTTACACGACATACTAGAAGATGTTGCCTTAAAACACCCAGATATTTACAACGAACAGTTAATGCGCCAGGATTTTGGCGATAAAGTTACAAATATTGTAAAAGATGTTACCCATGACGACTCTATTTATAATTGGCACAAAAGAAAACGACATTATCTAGACCATTTACTAAACCATGCACAAGACGAAGCTATTATTGTTAGCGCCTGCGATAAAATCCACAATTTGCTTACAATCGTAGAAGATTACAAACTACATGGACAAAAACTAGCTAGGCGCTTTAAGTTTAATAGCCTAACCGAGCAAGTGTGGTTTTATAAAGAGACCCATAAAGTACTATATGCTCGTAAGGCTCCCAAATCATTACTAGACCAATACGATCATTGGCTGACAGAAATTCAACAATTATTGGCAAAAGATTCTTAAAAAAAGTCCGGTTAAAATGATGTATTATATAAGTATTAACGCGAGGGTTCAATTTTATGATAAGACTTTTAGCGTCGTTCGTAGTAAGTTTGGTAGCCAACGCTATTGGGCTACTTGTGGCATCGTTTGTATTAGATAATTTCACTATTAACGGAGTGGCCTTTGTTACAGCAGTGTTGATTTTTACTATTTCCTATATAGTTTTAGACCCGCTTATAACCAAAATATCTTTAACAAATTTACCAGCATTAAGAGGTGGGGTAGCACTTGTGACAACTTTTGTAGGGTTGCTAATAACAACGCTAATTAGCGATGGAATATCGATTAACGGTGTAACCACCTGGGTAATTGCCACTTTAATAGTCTGGCTATTTGGTTTAATAGCTACCTTACTATTGCCACTATTCGTGTTTAAAAAAGTTTTATCAAAAAACGATTAATTTATTCTAGTACTATACTATCTTCTTGGCCGGGTGGGGTTAATAATTTGTCTACCAATTTGTCTATATCATCATCGTTGAGATTTGCCTTTACCGCATATCCCTCTATACCTAAATCTCTTAGGCCGGCCGGTGCATCATGTTCATTTAAATTAGATATTATAAACACCCTAATTTTTGAACCCCAATCGCTAGATCGCATTCGCCTTAAAATTTCGTCTCCGGCAATTCTTGGCACCATCAAATCTAGTAGTACTAAATCTGGTCGTTCGCGCTCAATTGTTGCTAATGCAATTTCTCCATCGTAGGCCACAAAACATCTATAACCGATAAGCTCTAGCCTGGTTTTATAGATTTCTGCTAACGCCGTGTTATCTTCTACAATTACTATTTTTTGGGGTTTAATATCGTATTCTTCCATACCAATATAATACTCTCATTTTATCCATAATAACATAAAAAGAGTAGGGTAGCTTTACAAAGTATAGTATAATAATTAGTATGATAAAGTCTTACGAAGTATTAAATATTAAATGTGGAGGCTGCGCATCTACTGTTAAGGAAAAGCTTATGGGCAGGTTTCCGGATATTAGTGTTGATTTAAAATCTGACCCCAGAATAGTCACCGCTACAATAAACAACCAAGAAGACGAGAAATATCTAATAGAAAAACTGCTAGATTTAGGCTACCCATTAAAAGATTCAGAGCTAGGCAAATTAACCCAAAAATATCTATCTAGTAAAAGTTATGTATCTTGTATGCAAGGTAAAATCAAAACCAAAGTACATTCCAAATAAATAAAAAGTAAACTACTATAGCTCACGATGATATTTGATTACTAGCTTAACGGTATCTTAACAATTAAAGTGGTAAAATTACATTATGATTAATAAAGCAAGTGTTTTAGTAGTAGAAGACAACGAAGATATGCGCAGTGCTATCAGCAGATACTTAACAGATAGCGGATATCTTGTTAAAAGTGCCCCTAGTGCCGAAACCGCCTTAGACAATAACTACCCTTCCGAATCCGACATTGCTATTTTGGATATTTCGCTACCCGGTATGACTGGATTGTCTTTTACCGAAGTCCTGAAGGGTCAGGGGTTTGATGGGCCAATTATCGCCATAACCGCTAGAGATACAGTAGAGGACAAAATAATAGGTTTGGGAACCGGTATGGATGATTACCTAGTAAAACCTTTTGACTTAAGAGAACTGGTTGCTCGCATTAATGCCCAATTACGAACAAAGGGTGTTCATCACGATTTAGCAAATGTAAAAACAGCGCATTTCAAAATAGAGCCAAAAAGACATAAGTTTTATATGAACGACAAAGAAATTAAATTAACCCTAGTTGAATATCGTTTAATGCTAAAACTAATGCAACATAACCACACAACCGTTCACACCCAGGATTTAATTGAATCGGCCTGGGGAGAAGATTCAATAACCACAACACCACCTATCAGAATTCACATTTCTAACCTTAGGACAAAAATTAACGATAATCAGTTAACGATAATTCAGACGGTGCCAGGAATAGGGTATATGCTACAAGACTAATATGGAAAGTACTCTAAAAAAAGCCAGACGAGATTTTACCATTGTCACCGTTACTGTTGCTATGCTCTGCGCCATCTTGGCAGCATTTGGAACATACATATACGCCGAGCAAAGATTAGAACAAAAAATATCAGCCTCAAAAATTGGAGAATTAGCTCAAGGAAATTCAGAGCTTAGTGCTTATATCGCCAATCAAGAACCCAATCATGCCCATTTTGAAACTATAGCTGGTATTATTCAGCGCGAGGATCAAAGACAAATTACCAACAGCTTACCCATAGTTATGCTAATAGTCGCTACAGTTAGCGGAGTAGCCGGTTGGTGGCTATCGAGAAAATTATTAGTACCCGTAAAAGACGCTTATTTATCACAGAGAAGATTTATGCAAGATGCCGCCCATGAACTTAGAAACCCCCTAGCGGCAATGAGCACTATGTTACAACAAGCCGAAAACCGCCCGCCAACCGGAAAGCAACTAAGTTCTTTTATAACATCACTGGGGCGCCAAGCAACTCACCTAAGCGCCATTACAACCGATTTGTTATTGTTAGAACACCGCGAATATCCAGGCAAGCAATTGGTTAATTTATCCGACCTTCTCAACGACATATTAGAAGAACTGCATCATTTAGCCATACAGCGCAATATTACAATAAAAACCAATATACCAGATGAATTAATCGCTAAAATAGATCCCCAGCATTTTGTTTACATAGCTAAAAATATGCTTGAAAATGCCATTAAATACAGCAAACCAAACGGTAAACCGGTACTAGTAGACTTAAAGAAAAGTAAAAGTGGATGGGTGTTTAGTGTTAAAGATAAGGGTATAGGTATACCTCAGGCCGACATACCCAATATTACTCAAAGATTCTATAGAGCATCAAATACTGCCGAAACCGAAGGCACTGGCCTTGGAATGGCTATTGTGGCTAAGTTTGTAGCTATTTATAACGGTGATTTGAGTATCCAAAGTGCCGTAAATAAGGGCACAACTATATCTGTTAAAATGTAGCTTTACAGCATCTATACGGGCTATTTTGCATAATTAAATTATCACTAATTAATAGGAGGATAAAATATTATGGAAAATAACAAAACAGCCGGAGTGGTAGTAGCAATACTTGCAGTAGTGCTAATAGTTGCCGGAGCTATATGGTTCGTGAACCGTGACAGCGATTCAAACAACGAATCATCGCAAAACACATCAGAAATGAGCGAACAATCAACTATGCCAGAGCAAAAGGACATTGTAGAGACGGCAAGCGCGACACCGGAACTTAGTACATTAGTTGCGGCTGTAGAGGCAGCAGGTTTAGTAGAAACACTTCAGGGAGATGGACCGTTTACGGTTCTTGCACCAACAAACGATGCATTTGCCAAGTTACCAGCAGGCACCCTTGACACGCTACTAAAACCAGAGAACAAAGACCAGCTAACCAGCATATTAACCTACCATGTAATATCTGGCGATATAACAAGCGACCAGCTAACTAATGGACAGGTTGTTAAAACCGTACAGGGTCAGGACCTAACAGTAGAAATAACAGACGGTAAGGTGTACTTTGTAGACGCTAAGGGTGGCAAAGCTATGGTAACCACAGCTGATGTAGACACATCTAACGGCACTGTTCATATCATAGACAGCGTGTTATTGCCTCAATAATAAATTATCAAACAAGGAGTTAGACAATGTTTAAAGATTTATCAATATCCAGGACTAAATTAAGTTTAAGTTTGCTGGCAGGGGCAATAATAGCTTTAACCACATTTAGCGGGTCAGCTAGTGCGTCAAAACCAGCATTTGGGAACATTCAAAAGCCCGGCAGTGAAACAATTGTACAAATTGTACTAAAAGATGATGGTGAGTTCGATGTATTACAAGCAGCCGTTATCAAGGCGGGATTGGTTGATGCCCTAAACGGCACAACTCAATACACAGTGTTTGCCCCAACAGATGCAGCTTTCATAAAACTATTAAAAGCTAGTTCAGAAGCAGACGCCATATCAAAGGTTAATAGCCTCGATAACGCCTTTCTAACAGACTTATTGCTATTCCATGTTACAGAGGGCAGGCTAGGTGTATTATCGGTATTAACCAAGCCAAGCTACCCAATGCTTAATGGCGACAAACTTACAAGATTTCAAGTTTTAAAAGCGGGTTTAATTAAGGTTAATATCAACGCTAGCAACGGTGTAGTACATGTAGTTAAAAATGTATTAATTCCACCAACTAACTAAAATAATTAATACTAACTATAGTGGTGCGTCTTACTGCGAGGGCGCACCACTATTTATTATAAAATTGGGAGGGAAAATAAATGTATTTTTTACAAAACATATTAGCAACAATTAAAAATAATTCACCAGATACAGAAACAGATCCAATTAATAGTCTAAAAAGCACAAATATCACTGATGATTGGCTGCAATATATTGAAACACCAATAGATGTAGTTTAGTTATAATTAGTTAGGGTTAAAATTATATGACAATAGTAAAACAAGGAGTATAATTACTGATTATGGAGAAAGAAAAGCATAGTATTGCCCCTGGTGTAGGTTTTATGGTTGCCGGTGCATCTGTACTTGGTTCGTTTCAGAAATCCTTATTACCCAGAAGCCCTGTTGATCAGGGCATTATTACGGGTTTAACTATGGCTTTGAGTTTTACAATTTCAACGGTACTGCAAGACAGCCTAGAATCGTTTGTGCATATTGGTAATGATGAGAATTCAGAAATAAACGGTTTAGCCACAAGCGGTAGTGCATTTGCTGCTGGATTAGCTATTCAAAAAATATTTGAACAGCAAGAAAACGAAAGGCCTTTAAGGTCTATTGCTAGGGCTGCTGGATACTGGTTAACTATCATTGGAGTAGCTGGTAGCGTTATACACGGTCTAACGGCTATGGCCGAAAACAAAACCGAAGAAGATTATCAACTATCGCAAGTAGTAGTTTTACCGATTGGGATACTAATAGCTTTATTGTTCGATATCGCAAGATATAAACGATCTACCTTGCTAAGAAACAGTTATTTACTCAACTCCCCACTTAGGGTAGCTGTGGTAGCTACAGGAGTACTGGGCTTTTTAACCGCAGCATCTATAGCAGAACAAAAAATTGCGTATAGTACCCAAAAAACAGTTAAACGATACGCTAAACCATTGGCAAACACATGGATGCCGATTGGACATGTTATTAGCCTAGGAATTATGGCTGGCGGTATGGCTTATGCTTTGTCTAAACTTTATCACAAAATTGAATCTGGCCAAGATGCTATAGAAAAAGATTATGCCAACCCACCAGAAGCACCAGAGGTTAGTGGTAGCAGATATAGTACCCTTGACTGGGACGAATTATCTCTACAGGGTAGACAGCACCTTAGCAATCGTCTAAGTGCGAATAAAATTAACCAGGATTTAGGCATAAGAACCGCCAAAGAGCCAATCAGACTTTATATTAGCCTAGATAGCGCCGACACCGAAGCTAACAGGGTTATGTTAGCATTAGAAGAAATCAAAAGGGCAGGGGCTTTTACCAGAAAAAACCTATTGTTAATCGCCCCTACCGGGACT
>JALOQO010000038.1 GCA_025453305.1 Patescibacteria group bacterium
GAATATCTTTCCTTAAAGTATGGCGAAAATTGCAGAGCTTTACAGGGCGGTATTTATAGTGCTTTTAGGCCATATATAAAAACAGAAATAGATATTACCACGGCCAAGCAGAGATGTATTACTTACGATTGGCAATTAGCTAAAAGGCAAAGAACTTGGTTTAAACGAAACCAGGATATTAAGTGGTTTGAAAACATAGAGTCGGCAAAAAAGTGGCTTATACAAAAAATTTAAGAAAACAATTTTTATTGTGTGTAGATTATAAAACAACACAAAATCTGCTATATACATATTCATCAATATTTAGTTTAAAATATATCAATGTAATATTTTGGCTTACAAGCTGTTAATAAGATTTTGACATCAGCTTAATTTCTTTGTTTTGATTACTATATAGATTAATAATTGTTATTCTTGGGGTGATTAAAAAAATATTAACTGTATCTATAATGTGATAATACTGTAGAACAATAAACAACAAACATTTTTATATAACGACCGTCTTTGCTTTTTAGGCTTTTTTATATTAAAAGGCTATACTAGAGACTATGAGTGGAATTGTGGGCTATGTTGGCAAGGTTGTTGATGGAGAAATGTTGATTAATGTCATGAACAACTTGCAATCTCATCGGGGTCCCGATGGAGATGGTATATATTTGGGTGATAAAGTGGGGTTGGGTCATAAAAGACTGTCAATTATAGATAAAAAAACAGGTAAACAGCCATTATTTAATACTAATAAAACGATTGTAACCGTTTATAATGGCGAAATATATAATTATTTAGACTTAAAACAACAACTAACCGCTAAGGGTTATAAATTTATTACTAATTCAGATACCGAATTTATTATTTATAGTTATAGCGAGTGGGGAATTGAGGCTTTTGATAAATTTAACGGAATGTTTGCTTTCGCACTATATGATTCTAATAAAAAAAGAACATATTTAGTCAGAGATCATTTTGGGATCAAACCTCTATACTACCTGAATATAGGCACCGTAAATAATCCAATAATAATATTTGCATCAGAAATCAAAGCACTATTAGCCACTGGATATATTAAGCCAAAACCCAACGATAGAATAATTTACAGATATCTTAAATATCGAATTCACGATGACGGTAATGAAACCTTTTTCGATAACATTTATAAACTGATGCCGGGCGAGGCTATGGAAATAGACCATAGCGGTGATTTTAATATATTTGAATATAGCACTCTAAAAAATAAGTTATATGAAAACAGCAAAATATCCACCGATTACAATAATGATCGAGTGCAAGAGTATCGTGAAATGTTAAAGAAGTCGATTAGGGAACGATTAACGAGTGAAGTACCGGTAGGGACCTATCTTTCCGGTGGTCTAGAATCTTCTACAATTGTTCTACTGGCAAACCATTTGCAAAAAGAAAAAGACCCTCTAGCTCAATCGCTAGGCAAAAAACAGAAAACCTTTTCTGCCATATATCCTAATTCTATAAATAACGAAACAAAATATATAGAATCCGTTTTAGATAAATGTGGCGATTTGATAGTATCTTTCAAGATAATGCCTACTGCTGATAGTTTTGTAGAAGATCTGACGGATTTTGTTAGAACGCAAGAAGAGCCAACGGTAAGCACTGGGCCGTATGAACAATATAAAGTTATGCAAACCGCCTCTAAGTATGTAAATGTATTGCTTGACAGCCGAGGCGCCGACGAAATAATGGGCGGTTATTACCATTATAATTTTGTTTATCTAAACCAATTAAAGAGCCAGGGCAAATGGTTAAAATTGACTATTGAAATGTTAAAATCGGCCGACATTTTCTGGCGTTTATTACATCATAGGTTAGGAGATTTGATTAAGTTTAAAAAGGTTGTACCGGTAAATTCTTTGCTAGATGAAAAGTTTTCCAGTAAGTATGAATCGGAAATCTTTAAACCTAAAAAAAATAATTTAAAACATCGCTTTATAGAAGACATTTTTTATAACAGTTTACCAGCATTGCTTCGCTACGATTATAAAAATACAATTCGCTTCTCGCTAGAGGGGCGAGCACCATTTTTAGACAAAACCCTGGTTGAGTATCTTTTTAGTTTAGACGATGAGTCTATTTTTAGGGGTAGTTGGAACAAGCGAATATTAAGAGATGCAACTACTGACATATTACCCGAAATTATTATTAAGCACCGTTACAAAATTGGTATAACTAACACAGAATACGAATGGTTCAAAAGGTTAAAAACTCGTATTTATGGAATATTTATGTCTGAATCTTTTGTAAATAGAAAATATTTTAATCAGCAACAAGTTGTAAACGCTTTCGAAGGTTTTATAAGCGGTAAGAATACTGATACTATGCTGTTTTGGCGGATTCTTAATGTAGAACTATGGCTAAGAGAATTTATAGATGAAAAGCCAGTAGAAACTATAGTTGATAATTCACCCAAGAAAGATACCCAACCAAACAAAGACAAAAAACTAGATTTAACTATTGGCGAAAAATCCTATCGTCGTTATCCAATACAAACAGATTTTGTTAAGTCCGATAGCAGCCTAGATAATTTTGTAGCTAACTATGTTGAAGCCTTTTTTGAAACATTAAAAAAATCATCATATAATCATAAATCATTAATTGGTAAGCCTTGGTATCTATTTATTAGCGAAAAAATTGTAGCAATTACGCAAGGTAGATCATATTTTATATGGGATATAAAAACCGGTTTTTGGGCTAATACTTTAAGCAGATTTGTGGTAAAAACGCCCTACGGGATTGGGCTAGGTAGCCCGTACACTATGCAGTTAGCTATACAAGAGGTTGGTTTACCTAAAATTTTATTAGCCTCTAGTGCGGGTGCTATAGGAAAGTTATTTGGCAAAAAAGGAGTATTTTATAATATGGTAGGATCGGATGTTCGGGCTATAGATGGGCCAACTGAATACTCTGTTTATCCTAGTAATGTTTCTGCAAAATTGCCACCCAAGAATCCGAAAGATGTGGCTATAAGGTTGGATAAGATTATTAAATCAATACTACCAAAAGAACTAAAAAATTCATTTAAGGGCGTGGTGGTGATTGATGCAAATGACATCGGGCGCAATGTGCTGGGGCATAATACAGGTTTGCCCGAACAAGATTTAGAAGCTGTATTTTCTGATAATCCCTTAGGTCAATCAGGCGAAAGAACGCCACTTTGCATTGTGTTTCAGAAATAAATACAAAACTATATATTATTAGTTCAACAATTGATACAATAACAATATGATAGATCAACTTTTTGGATCAAAGACAAGGGTTAAGCTTTTGGGATTATTTTATCAGAATCCTAACCGATCTTTCTATGTCAGAGAAATTACCAGAAAAATAGATGAACAAATAAATTCTGTTAGACGGGAACTAGCAAACTTATTGAGTATTGGAATAATTAGTTCGGATACATCTAACAATAAATTGTATTACGAAGTGAACCAAGATTTTGAGCATTATGATTCGCTCGCTAGTATGTTTGGCGGGAAACCCCGTAAAAAATTGTCAAAAAAACAGCTCAAAGAAGTTAGTCCAGAAGAAACATCTGAAACATCACCCGATGTGGTAGCTATAGAATCTACTCAGGCTGTACCAGAAGATGAATATATTCAGGGAATACTTAAATCAGGTAATGTTAGAACATTGGTTTATACAGGGCAATTCACTAGAGATAATATGGCAGGAGTAGATATTGTTGTTATTGGCGATATAAATTTACCAAATCTAGAGCATGCTATATCGGCATTAGAAAAAGCAGAAAAGAAAGACATCTTATATAGTGTATTAACGCCAGGAGACTATCTATACAGAAGGCAAATAAATGATAGATTTATTTCTAATCTAATGCTTGCTAAAAAAATAGTTCACCTAGATAAAGATAATTTATTAAGTTAAAGGTTTTGTATAAGGAGTTATTATGGAACTACGATATTATGGTGCAAATTGTATAAAAATTACTACCAAAAAGGCGAGCTTGGTTGTAGATGATACTTTGGCTAAGCTTGGAAAAAAATCAATCCTTACAGAAAAAGATATTAGCATAGTTACCAATAAAGATACATCGGTAACTGACAAAGTACTATTCAAAATTGATAAGCCTGGTGAGTACGAGATTAGCGAAATTACAATCACCGGTGTTTCTACTAAGTTACATTATGATCCAGAAAAGCCATCGACAATGTATTCTATACATACCAATGGTATCAATACTGTTGTTTTGGGTCATACCGTATCGGACCTTACGGAACAACAATTAGAAGCGCTTGGTATAGTAGATGTTTTGGTAGTACCTGTTGGCGACGGTGGTTATACGCTAGACGCAATCGAAGCTTTAAAGGTGATTAAAAATATAGAGCCTAAAATCGTAATCCCAGTACATTATCAAAGCAAGGGTACTAATTATGAAGTACCGCAATCGCCGATTGATGAATTTCTAAAAAGTTATGGCTCTAGTGATGTTGTTCCGGAAGATGCACTAAAGCTCAAAGACGCTTTCTTGCCCGATAAAACTAGATTAGTACTGCTAAATGAACTTTAGATATTAAAAAAAGCCCCTTTTTTAGAGGAGCCCTTTTTTCTTTAGTGTTCTTATGGCTTGGGTGCTGACCTTGAGTTTGACCTTTTTACCGTTTACCACTACGGTTTTTGTCTGTAGGTTAGGTTTCCATGTTTTCTTTGTTCTTCTCAGAGAAAAACTAACATTGTTACCGTATTGCTTACCCTTACCGGTAATGTCGCATACTTGCATAATTAATACCTTCTTTATAAACTAGTCAATTAACTATTTTACGGGTTTTTGGCCTAATAGTCAATCTGTTTTATAAAAATACTTTGATATACTAGTTATATATGGAAATAGGCATAAGTAATTTTACGATAGTTATTATAACTATAGCGGTAATAATTGTTGCAGTAGTACTACACGAGTTAATGCATGGTTTGGTTGCAAAATACCTTGGTGATGATACTGCCGAAAATGAAGGTCGGTTAACCCTTAATCCGATTGCTCATATTGACCCTATATATACATTGGCTCTGCCGGTGGTGTTAGCTGTTTTGGGCTTACCTATATTTGGAGCCGCCAAGCCAGTTCCGGTTCAGGGACATAAACTTAAAGGTCAGGAATTTGGTATGGCGTTAGTTGCTATAATGGGGCCACTTACAAATTTAGCTTTAGCGTTTATGGGTGGTCTGGTACTTGCGGTAACTCAAATAGACAGTAATTTATGGCAAGCTTGGTGGTTGTATTTTGTAAGTATTAATGTGGGCTTCTTTTTATTTAATATGTTGCCAATACCCCCCCTAGACGGCTCTAGGGTGCTATACGCATTCGCCCCCGAACCCTTGCAAAAAATTATGGAACAACTAGAGAATTTTGGGATTTTTATAGTTTTCGGCTTGGTGCTATTAGGGGTTGGTAGTTTTATAGGCGGTGCCTACAGCGCTATTGTTAATTTTATTTTAGGTTTAAGTTTCTAGATTAAATAAGCTTATAAGTAGTATAATAAAACTATCCCGTCGCCAAGCATTGATTTCTGAATGATAATTTTTGCGGGAGCTTTATATCCTCTGGGCCCGTGGGCCCGGTATGCGAGCACCCACTTGGTTTCCAGCAGGAATCCAAACGGACGGCGGGATTTTTTGTTTGTATAATACTTAAGCGATAATTGAGCTTTACTATCCAGACAACTAAGCCTAATAATCTGATAATTGATGCTATAATGTAAATTGTTGTAAATATCGGGGTGTGGCGCAGTTGTTAGTGAGAACTGCCAGTGGCAGTTCGCAAGACCGGAGGCCTGGATCCGTCGGCTGACGGACCAAGCCGAGGTGGGGTCGCAACAGATTTACAAGCTTGCTTGTAAGTGTGATTGTGATCGTACGGCTGGGGTGAAACCCGCCGGTGGCGGGTTGCAAGGAAAGCTTCTCTTGAAAACTTGTTTTCAAAGATGAAGTTTCGGGGTCGCCAAGGGTGAC
>JALOQO010000003.1 GCA_025453305.1 Patescibacteria group bacterium
CGCACGCTTCGAGACTGATGATGGCGAGCCCGTACAAAACGCATCGCCAGGTAAGTTAGCCAACACCCCGTTTGGCCGTTTGATTGCGCGAGGGGAGGGCGATTACAACAGCGTCAATCGAGGCAAGGCAGGCGGATACCGGTCAGGCAAAGAAGACCTCGAAAATATGACTGTGCGTGAGGTGATGTCAGCGCAGAGGAATCGGAAGTTCAATGCGGCAGGAAGATACCAGATCATCCGTGAAACCATGGCTGATGCCTATAAAGCATTGCACCTTACCGGCGATGAGAAATTTGACCGAAAAACACAGGACAGGATTTTTGAGCAGTATCTAGCTGGCAGTCGCAGACCAGCAATTAGAGATTTTATCTCAGGGAGAAGCAATTTTTATGCTACACGATACTTATGGCTTTCCTAGTGAACTAACACTAGAAGAAATATATAAGCAAGGTATAGACCTAGATGCCAATTGGAAAATAGATTTTGATAAAGTTATGTCCGCTCAAAAAGCTCGTAGCCAAACCGCCGCCAAAGGCACCTTTAAAGGTGGTTTAGCTGACCATAGTGAAATTACCACAAAATACCACACTGCGACTCATTTAATGTATAGAGCTTTGCGAATTGTGCTTGGCGATCATGTGGTACAGCGGGGTAGTAACATAACTGCCGAACGTTTACGATTCGATTTTAGCCACACAGAAAAGGTAACTGCAGAGCAAATCAAGCAAATAGAAGATATCGTAAACGAGCAAATCAAAAAAGACTGGCCAATGGGCTACCGCGAAGAAAATACCAAACAAGCACTAGCAAGTGGTGTAATGGGAGCATTTGGCGACAAATATGGCGAAAAGGTTAAGGTATATACCGTTGGTGACCCAGACGGTGAATATTACAGCCGCGAAATTTGTGGAGGCCCCCATGTTACCAACACCGGTAAATTAGCAGAAGGTAATAAAGTATTTAAAATCACTAAAGAAGAGGCAAGTAGCGCCGGCGTTCGCCGCATCAAAGCCATACTACAGTAAAAATTACAAAATATTGTCTTGGAGGTATCTATACATTGTTATTGCGGCGGCGGCACCCACATTAATAGAGCGGGTCGACCCGAATTGTTCTATAGCAACAATTTGTTGGCAGATTTTTTGCATCTCTAATGATAAACCTGGGCCTTCTTGGCCGTAAACCATCATTAAATCTCGCGGAAATTTAATGGTGTGTAACGGTACAGAGCTCTCAATATTATCAATACCATAAATTGCTAACTTGTTGTCATTACACCAGCTATAAAAATCTTCTATATTTTTATGATGATATAGCTGTAGATATTTTTGAGTAGACATAGCACCACGCTTATTCCACTGTTTTTTACCAACTATATGTACCCCCGACACATTAAACGCATTAGCTGTTCTAACTATAGACCCAATATTAAAATCATGCTGATAGTTTTCTATAGCAATATGAATAGGTTGAGCTTTGGCTGCTAAATCTTTTACTATAGCCTCTAGTGGTAGCCCTTTATATATATCAATAACATTTCTGGTATCTTCTGGCTGCATCTTACTTACTGTACTTTATTTAATAGAGATTGGTCTAGCTCTACATACCAAAGTGGGCCATTGGTTAGTAACCAAGATTCTATTTGTTTATCAAAACCGGTTATTATCGATAATCCAACTACAATAAATATTATACCCAAGCCCCTTCTAAAGCCGCTATGCGGATCACTTGCAAACTTAAACTTTTTTAAAAACCTTTGCCCAAAAAGAGAAATTGCAAGTAATACCACCGCTAAACCAGCAGAATAAGCTAATAAATAAAGCAAACCTACTATAAAACTACTTGGCAAAACACTAGCAACAACAAATGCATAAGTAGGGCTACAGCTAGTAAAAACAGGCCCTAGCGCTGCTCCAATTAATACTGGTCCAAGGTATTTACCCTTGTTTTTATATCCAGCGCTAAGTGCTTCTTGCGATTTTGCCTGTAGGCCTAAGCGCCCTATTGCTTGCTCCCATATCATCGGAAATACAGTTACAATACCAAGCCCAACCACAATACCGCCAGAAATATACCTCCAAACCGCTGGGTCTACACCTAGTAACGCGGTTGTAGCCTTTAAGAGTAAAGTAAATACAACTATTGATACTATTAAAGAAATAGCAATGATATAGGGTCGGGCTTTAGAGGTTTCTTTACCCCCCCCAACGCTACCTCCAATAATTACTGGCAAAAGAGGTAAAATACACGGCGCAAATACCGTTAGGATACCAGCAAAAAAAGACAATAATAATAGCAACATCTATATTTGGCTCACAACCGATTCTAGTGTGTTACCACCGGTCCATTTTTTTATTTGATTACCTTCGACATCAACCGTTACCAAAGTGTGTTGAACGGTTACACCATACTGCCTTCGCAAATCAATATTAGAATCATAGTCAACACTAACAATTACCGTATCCGCGGGTATATTATCACTATTCGCATTAATATCTTTGTTTAGAGCTTGGCAAGTAGGGCACCATTTAGCGTTAAAAAATAACACCACTTTTTTATCTGAATATGAATCTTTGCTAGTTTGATAATCTTCGTAGGCAATAAACTTACCAGCACCAGAAACGCTAGGCTGTGTAGTTTTGCTACTGGTATCATTTTCTAATGGTTCAGTAGTGCTATAGTTATCCTGTTGTTTGGTATCATTACTTTCTTTGCTGTTATAGATATATACTCCGCCCGCTATTGCTATCAAAATAACACCAATTGCTAGAATGTATTTAATCATAAAAACTCCAATCATTAAGGGGTGTATATATTATATCAAAAAAGCTTATATTTAAGCCTATTGCGCAGTAGGAGTAAAATATAAATATAGGAGGTGTACCATGGATGAAGCCGAAAACAAGCCTGTAGAGCAAGACTCCAAACCAAAAAGTAACAAAAAAAGAAATATTCTGATTGTTTTTTTAATGATTCTATTTTTAATATTGGTTATTCCGATTTTAATTTTTGGTTATTTTGGGCTAGTGCCAGGACTATCTAATATTATGGGTGCTAGTAAAGTCAGAAATCTTGGCGTAACCTACACAGATCAAGACTATGCAAATTACTTAGCAAAAACTCAAACCAAAATGCTAGATTTTGCAGATGCACCAAACAACCCCGACAAACCCGGTAAAAAAGTAGTTTTTGCAAATCCCGTATCGGCAGATAATATGAAAGTTAGTCAACAAGAAATTACTTCTGCAATAAACAAATCAGGCTGGCTATGGATGCCTATTAAAAATGCACAGGTTCGTTTTAGCGAAGGAGCAGTTGAAATATCTGGTAATTTAAATCTAGATTACATCACCCAATTCATTGGTTTTATAGGAGGAGTTGGGTATCAATCTTCTGATATAGACACAGCTGTAAGCTGGGCAAAAAAGTTTGTTAATAATGCACCAATTTACATTAAAGCTAACGGATCAGTTACTAATAATCAACTACAACTAAATGTTCAAGAGGTTCAAGTTGGTAGGTTTACGGCACCCGCCGATATAGCTCAAACAGTATTGGCAACGGGCACCCAAAGCGCAATCAATAATACACCCGGTCTTGATGCTCAAAGTGCAGTTCTAAAAGATGGTTCAATTATCTTTACGGGTTCGCATCCTACAACAATTTATGTAAAAACTAACTAAAGGGGGTTACTATGGGCAAAGCAAAATCAGTAGCAACTAACGAAAGCGCCAGTAGCGGGGCAGTATATGGGCTTGGTTTTATTGGAGCATTAATTTATTTTTTGCAAGCAGCCAACGGATTATGGGAATTTATACTAGCATTCCTACAAGCCGCCGTCTGGCCAGCCTACATTGTGTATAAGTTGCTAGAAAGCTTCTACGGCCTAGTTTAATTAATAGCTGCCACTGGGGATGTTGTAGTATTCTTCTAGAGTTTTGCCACTAGAATATACATCTTTGGCTACTTCTGTGCCCAAATATCTTAAGTGCCAAGGTTCATATTGATAACCAGTAATAGATTCTTTTCCGCTTAAATACCTAATTACAAAGCCGTAATTATGCGCATTCGCGGCGACCCACTTACCGGCGGGTGTATTGGCAAAGCAAATTTCTAAATAACAGCTTGTGCTTTTTACATCTACCGCCAGTCCGGTTTGATGTTCGCTGTGCCCAGGCCTTGCACTATAGGTATCTGCTAGAGCCTTGCCATCACGAGACACATAGCCATTATAGATTTTTTCTTGAGTAGAGTAACTTCTGTAACCACTACCAAAGGATAACTGTATCCCCGCAGAATTCGCCGCATCAACCATTGTATTAAAAGCATTCGCCGCCTCTGTTCTTAGCGAACCACCACCAACACTAGTTAAACCCGGCGCATAAGAACTTGGCAACTTATGCTTTTTATTTATTACTACAGTGATAGAAGATGCTTGTGCGCTAGTTAACTGAACCGGCCAAGTGCTTGCTGGTGTTTTAACTTGCTGTTTAGGTGTATTACTGGGTGCTGGTGGCGGAGCAGGGGCTTCAGCGACTTTTTCTGTGGGCTGTTCTTTTGGTGCAGTAGCCGGCAAATCTTGTATATCTTGGGTAGTACTTATATTTTCTACTGCTAGTTTGTTACTTTCTTGACTTTTTACTACATAAACACCAGTACCTAAAAATATGATAATAACTAGCAGCACTATTAAACTAATTATTTTAGATTTTCTTGATTTTGGTCTAGTAAGTTTCATATCTTATTAAACATTATACAGTAGCAATAACAATCAAATTAGCCATAATCACTAAATAAGAAAGATTAGGCAACGAGCCCATGCCTAATGGCTGTAGACCCAATTGCTGCTCTTGCCCTTTTATCGCAATAGTCTTTAGCCAAAGATTCAACTATAACCACAACACCCTCTTTAGTTTTATCCCCTTTAATATAACTAATTAAATCTTCGAGCAAACCTTTATCGTTTACAAGTCTTATAAAACCCCTCAAATCACTTAATAGAGGTTCAACATCATTCTTGTCTGTAATTTTAGATAGTTTAGTTAAGTCTTCTTTTGTAAAATTTCCGAATTCAATAAAATCAATTAGACCTTTAACCAACAACATATGTGGCTCACCCAACTCTTGTATGGGTAATTCATGTAGTCTGGGATCTAAACCCGCACCACCACTATTCCTACTTCTTTCTCCACTATCCATATAAAACCTTTTTCAAGTTATACTTTTATACTATTGGTTCTATATTAAAATAACATTACCAACATTGCAATTTTTTACATAAAAACAAAATACCGAATGTTTAGTAGTTTGTAGTTCAAATATCATATTTTATAGTGGTGTTTATATTTGGGTATACACTACAGGTAGCGTATATACACCACAGGTGGTGTGTCTTATCTGCTTTTTTGATATTTTGTATCTATAAAAATTCGCCATAACAATCTAGATAATCTAGGAAAAAGCCAAGACAAAAGACCTGTTCATTTAATAAGCAACCCCTGCGACCAGAATCATACCCGGGACTTTGTTACTTTAGTCATAAAGTAATATAATAATGGTTAGTTATATGTGGGCTCCAGTCGTTAGACAGGTTCCACCGCATAAGCTTCTTTAAACTTTTACCGTATTAGTTATAGGCTATGTGATTTGCACCGGCTTTAGTAAGTCTTTACTATTGTGCCAGGGTGAATTTACGGCCATGCTAACCGGATATATATCAAGCAAACCATCCCCGTACGGTTCAAGCAGGCCGGCCAGTTGCTCTTGTTCGTGGTACGACGGATCCAGCCAGGCAGATTCTTGCTTTGGCGTTAATATAACTGGCATCCTATCGTGCACCTTAGACATTTCGGTATTAGGCCGTGTAGTTACTATAGAAAAGCTATAGAGCGGATAATCCTCGCTATCATGCCATATGCTGTATAAACCAGCAAAGGCAAATAATTCTTGATTTTTTGGGGTGATATAAAAAGGCTGTTTATGGCCGGCAAGCTCTTTCCATTCGTAAAACCCCCTAGCTGGTACTAAGCAACGGTGGTGAGCGATTGCTCCACGCCACATAGGGCTTTCAAAAACTGTTTCGGCACGGGTGTTAATAGGCCTCCGTTCTTTTTTAGGATCTTTTGCCCAAGGTGGCAAATAACCCCACTGCATTAGGCTAGCTGTTATTGCGCCAGAATCTTCTGAATATACTATTGGTAATCGTTGCCTGGGGGCAATATTGTAGCTATCTTTGCTAACAAAAGTCGGTTTAGTTGCCAAATTAAACCGCTCCGCCAAATTATCGTCTTCGTAAAGTGTATATCTACCGCACATACTTTAATAGTAAATAGTAGTTCGTGTTTCGTAAATAGCCTATTTAGCGAGGGCCTACCACAAAAAGCGGGCAGTAGCAGCTGCCGCCACCACCCTACCGGGGACCTTGGGTTATGTGAGCGCAAAATTGCCAAGATTAGCTAACCTAGCTCTCCTCTTAGCACCCCCAGAACTCTCGAGTTCATCTATTATATGTTTTAACACAACTTCCATACGGTGCAAATCTTCTTCTGTAGCATCTTTAGGCAAACCCTGTACTAATTCTAATATTTCCTCTTTGGTTAAACCCTCTTCTAATAGAGCTGCTACGGACGCCCTAATCTGATCTGTAGGGTCACTACCGTCTACACCACTAGCATAATCAGTATAAGAATCTCGTCTTGAATCTTCAGCCTTCTTACGCAAATACAGAATAGTCAGTAAAGCAATTAGTTCTTCTAATCTGCGCTTTAATCTTTCTTCTGGCGAAACGCTTGGTTCTCTATCCACTCCGCGGTTCATATTAAATTAAACAGTCTTTCGTTATGACATTACTAAATAAACTGATATTTATATTTACATACTATTACATTATTGTCAATTTCTATCGGCGCGCATTTCTGATATAACCCCGAGTACGGGGTAACAAGCTTGCATCTTAACATTTAAATATAGGGTGTTCATGGGTATTATCGCATTGGCTTAGTAGTTAGATTGATACACCTTTATGGGTCTGGGCATCACATCTTATAGTTAGTATATAGGGGTGAATTTGCAATTTAATATGTCTGAATATCTAAATAACAGCAAAAAAGCTTGGTCTATATGCGATTAATTGCATCTCATTAGCAATAGATTCAGATGATGTAATTATCATCATGGCCAAGACAAAAAGCCAAGTCCGGATTATTCTATAGGTAACCAGAAATCCGGGCCGACCGCAGGGAGTCCTTTTTGTGCCAAGTGATAATTACATTCAGACGAGTTATTGATAATGAGCGCAGAGGCTTTTTGTTACTTTTTAGCCGGTATAAAAAGTAATGAGTTAACTAGCCGGCGGCTGGGTGCGAAACGCAATTAAAAGCTTTGCCACTCAAAGTTGTAAAATAATTTGACTTAAAAAATTAAATATATAAAGGTTGTTAATCTTTATAAAGGAGAATTCTTATGAAATCTAAAATCAATCAAGAAGTTAGTGTAATTAGTGTATTTAGCAGCCGCCTACAAACAGCTAAGCCACACCTAATTAGCTGGCAAAATAAAGATTACAAAGTAGGCGAAATTGGCTATCACCACAAGATATATAGCGGCCGTATATGCCACCATATTTACGAACTAACAGACCAAGACCAAACCTTATGGTTTAGGCTAAGCTTTAATACCGATAATCTGCGTTGGGTACTAGAAGAGATCAGCGATGGCAACACCGACTAAAAAAATCTTAGTGTTAAAGGCCGGGATTAGCGCAATGGCCCAGATGCTCAACTGTAGCAGTGCGGGTAATAGGTTCTCTGTTTGGCCCCATAATAGTATCTGTAGTCTGTTTTAGCAAACGATCACACCCCCTAACCTCACACTGTACCTCATTATCTCTGCTTGGGTGTAAGCCACCACCATCCAGCTCTATACATACAGGATTATCACCTAACCGTTCAATCATAACAACAACTATATCACAATTATGCAACTAGATTTTAACTACAACCAACCACTAATAATGCACATCGATCTTAACAGCTGTTTTGCCATTATAGAACAGCAGGCCAATCCACTGCTTAGGCATAAACCCGTAGCTATTGCCGCCTACGATAGCCTTGGCGGGGCAATTATAGCTAGTAGCTACGAAGCCAAAGCCAAGGGTATAAAACTGGGCGTAAATGTGCGAGAAGCCCGCCTGCTGGCCCCAGATGTATGTATTCGTATGCCAGACCCCGCCAAATATCGCGATGCCCACAAGCGCTTTAAAGCGGTTTTAACAGCATATACCAGCAATGTTACCCCCAAAAGCATAGATGAATTTGTAATAGATTTTACCGGTAGCCCAGCGCTCCGGTCTGGCAAAACTATGCAAGATATCGGATACGATATAAAACAACGAATCAAAGAAAGCCTAGGTAGCTATGTAACCGTTAATGTAGGTATTGGCACAAACCGCTTTTTGGCAAAAACGGCGGCTGGCTTAAACAAGCCAGACGGCCTAGACACAATTACGGCCGATAATCTTAAAAAAGTATATTCTGGTATGCAATTAATTGATTTAACAGGTATAAATGTTAGATTTGCCGCCCGCCTAAATGCTGCCGGCATTTACACCCCACTAGATTTTTTGAACACCCCAGCCGAAACCTTGGCTAAAAAGGTTTTTAAAAGCCGGGTAGGATACGATTGGTACGTCCGTTTAAGGGGCTGGGAGGTAGACAATATTGCCTGGGGCACAAAAACCTTTGGCCACCAGTATGCTTTAGGTCAAAAAACCAAAGACAGACAGGAGCTATCTAAAATCCTGGCTAAATTATGCGAAAAAACCGGTCGCAGAATGCGCCGGAACAACTACAGCGCGCATGGCGTGCACCTTTGGCTATTGTTCGCAAACCGAACACATTGGGCCAAGGGTAGACACACCCATAATCAGCTGTACGCTAGCCAAGATATTTACATTTACGCTCAACGGCTACTTAACGAAATATCAATACCGGCAAATGTCACAAATATAGCCGTATCGGTATATAAATTAACGCCCAGCCAACCGCGCCAACAAAGTATGTTTGCCGAAACAAGGCTAGACAACTATGCTCTAGCAGACGCTACAGACGAAATAAACGATAGATACGGCGAGTTTACTGTGATACCCGGCATAATGACCGGTATGGAGGGCCTAATTCTAGATCGCATAGCCTTTGGATCGGTAAAAGATCTATGAGCACAGAGCCGTGAGTTTAGGGTTCAGAGTGGAGAGTTATGAATATTAGTCACAATAAGCAACAACTTGTGGTAGCATATATCATATGGCAAAAGATATACCAGAAGCGGAAATAGTAAGCCAACCAGATGGCTTTAAGTATAAATATCAGTACAAAGAATATTCAGAATCAACCAAGAAAGTTTCTAAATTAGCGTGGATTATTAGCTTATTATCGCTAGCTTTTAGCATAATACCAATATTTGGCTTTATTTTTGCCTTATTTGCGTTATTAATCGCAACTATCAAAAAAGTACCCTTGTTTATACCATTGGCTTCGCTATTTATAGCTAGCTTTGTAACAAGTTTTGTACTATTTATAGCTTGGCTTATTAGTTTAATATTTTAATCTGTTCTTATCTGTTACAATATAACGAGTCTTATGAAAAACAGTTTTAGTTTTGATATACAAAAAGAACATCCGAACGGTTTAGCTAGAGCCGGAGTAATACACACCCCTCACGGCGATATTAAAACGCCAGCATTTATTGTAGTTGGCACAAAAGCTACGGTAAAAGCCCTTACTCCAGAACAAATTGCATCCACTGGCGCACAAGCGGTACTGGCAAATGCCTACCACCTATATTTACAACCCGGCCCAGAAACAGTTGATAAAGCGGGTGGGGTAGGTAGCTTTATGAACTGGAGTGGCCCAACTTTTACAGATAGTGGCGGGTTTCAGGTATTAAGCCTAGGTGTAGGCTATAAAAAAGTAATTAATATGAACGCCGATGCTAATGAACAAATGGCAACAGTAAGAAAAGGTGAAAGATTAGCCCATGTAGATGACGATGGCGTTAGTTTTAAGTCCCATTTAGATGGAAGCCTACATAGATTCACTCCGGAATCATCCATTGCAATACAGCACCAGCTTGGAGCCGATATTATGTTTGCGTTTGATGAATGTACTTCTATTGCGCAACCCTATAATTATCAAAAAATGTCACTAGAACGAACTCATGAATGGGCGGATAGATGTATCAAAGAACATACCAGGCAAACAAAGCAAAGAAAAAACAAACCTTATCAGGCATTATTCGGCGTGATACAGGGTGCTAACCATCAAGATTTAAGAGAAGAGGCAGCTAGCTATATGGGCAACTTACCCTTTGATGGCTACGGCATTGGCGGTGCATTAGAAAAACAAAAACTAGGCACAATAGTTAAGTGGGTAAATGATCTTTTGCCCAAAAACAAACCCAAGCATCTACTAGGCTTAAGCGAGCCAGACGATATATTCATAGGGATAGAAAACGGAGCCGATACCTTTGACTGTGTATCGCCGGCCCGGATTGGCCGTAATGGTTCTATATATACTGTAAACGGCCGTTTTACAATAAAAAAATCCGTCTATGCAAACGATTTTTCACCACTTGTAGATGGATGTTCTTGTTATACTTGCACGAACTTTACGAAAGGTTATATTAACCACTTATTTAGGGCAGGCGAAAGACTCGCCGCCACTCTATCTACTATCCACAACGAATATTTTATAGTCCAATTAGTTAATCAAATCCGCGACAGCATCTTGAACGATAATTTTGATACATTCAAAAATACATGGCTAATGCGATACTACGGTAAATAATCTAATTTATACTTTAGTTAAAAGGTACAAAGCGGTACCAACTGCAAGAGCAATATTAAGATAGAAAATAACTATTAATATTTTGCCAAATAGCTTGTCGCCAAAACTACTACTCTTTATCATTTGTATGCATAGGAGCAAGAACAAAGGCAATACCAATAAAACAAACGAAAACATAAATAACATACAAACACTGTATCAGAACATTTTAGTTAAGGCAATTATTAAAATATATACTTAACAGCTACAAAACCAAGTATTATTAGAGCCAAAAAGGCCAATGATAAAACATCAATGTACTGTTCTATTTGATCTTTGTATTTTGCGCCAAGTTTATGCATTAAAAAAGCCACCAAAAAGAACCTTCCACCCCTACCGATAATAGATGCCACAATAAAAACAATAATATTAAGCTGAACAACCCCGGCCGATATTGTAATTAATTTGTACGGTATTGGCGTAAATGCTGCAGCAAAAATAGCCAAAAAACCATTTGTGCTAAAAGATTCTTTAAGACTAGCAAATTCTGATTCTAAATGGTAAGTGCTAATAACCCATTGTCCAACCGATTCGAACAATAACATGCCTATTAAATAACCAAATAATCCGCCAATTACGCTAAAAATCGTACATATGGTAGCAAACCTAACCCATTTTTTTGGGTTTACTGTTGTAATTGCTATAAGTAATGGGTCTGGTGGTATAGGAAAAAACGAACTTTCTACAAAGGAAAAACCAGCTAGCGCTCGTTCGGCGTTTTTAGTTTCCGCAAAACCCACCATCCAACCATAAACTTGGCGAATTTTTTGCCTTGGCCAAGATAAAATACTTGCAGTTAATAAAAAGGGCTTAGAGGCAATGAACGATTCGTATTTTGGGCCAATAAATTTGTGATTTCTAATAAATTTTCGCACCATTACATTATAGCTTAAATTTTTTAAAATATTTAAACACTGCCTAAAAACAGTTTATAAATATACAAATTTAGTCTATAATAAGAATTTGATAATCAAAGAGGTAATATGAGCAACGATACAATAAGCATTTCTTTAGAAGAAAGAAAAAGCATCCGTAAAGGTCTAAATACACTTAGAAAAGAAGGTTTATTGCCGGCTGTTATACACAGGCCGGGCAAAGAATCATTAATAGTGCAGGGGTCAACCAAAGAGCTAACCTCTGTCTATAACGAGGCCGGCGAACGACATCCCGTTGAAGTTAAAGTAGGTAGCACAACCTATCTAACGCTAATTAAAGAGGTAGACCTAGAGCCTACAAAAAGTGTCTTAAGACACCTTGTGTTTGGTGCTATAAAACGAAATGAAAAGGTAGAAACAGAGGTAGATATTGATTTTATTGATGATTCACCAGCAGAAAAAGCAGGCTTAATAATAAATCAAACCACTCTTACAGTAGAAGTTAAGGCGTTACCGAACGACTTGCCCGATAAAGTAGAGGTAAGTATTGAAAGCCTTATAGCAATAGGTGATAAATTAACTTTGGCAGATATTAAACCTATAGAAGGTGTAGAAATACTAGGCGACCCAGAACTTACAATTGCTACAGTAGAAGAGGTCCAAGAACAAATAGTAGAAGAAGAAACTACTCCGGCCGAAGCCGAAGCAGCTGCCCTAGCAGAACCTGAACAACCAGAACCAGAATCCAAATAATATTTATACTTGTTATATCGTGGCTTAGCAAGGCAAAACTAGTTAGTTTTTGTTATGGTTACGGTTATTTCGTTCGAGTAGTTATTGCAGTTACCATCTTTATACATACAAACCCTAACATTGTAAGTACCCGGATCGTTAGTGATATTACCTGATTTTGTGCTTTCGCTAGAATAATATTGATAAGAACTGCCCGGATAAACAGGACTACCGGTTGTGTTCCAAACTAATTTGTAACCACCGGGTGATTTTCCGTTGAGTGTCCATTCTACGGTACTTCCACCGACACTCTTTAGATTTAGACTACCGCTTCTTTCATCGGAACTATCTATTTTATTAACCTTAGGTGCTGTTACTGTAATAGTATTACTATATACATTACAACTAGCGCTAGAAGCTACATATCCGCAAACTCTTATATAGTATTTACCGCCATCTGTTACACCCCAAAGGTATGATTTTGTATTAGAACCTTTGATGTATAAAGACCCGTCTTTCCCAAAAATTGGAGTGCTATTTTTGGTGCTTTTAACAATTTTATAGCCATCAACCGTACCAATATTAATCGTAGACCAGCTTAACTGAATACCTTTTTCTTTACTAACACTACCGCTTAAATTAATACTAGCACCCGGCTCTGGAGCGGGAGCAGGCTTAGGTTGCTCAACGGGCTTATCTAGGTTCACCAAATAGCCAAGCTTATCTTTAAACTCATTCGACGCTTTGTCTTGCTCGGCATTCCATTTAATAAATGTATCATTTTTAAGCTCATCTAAGGAAATATCCTGGATATCTTTATCGGCTCCCTCAATAATTAACCACTGCTTGCCTTCGGTAACGGTTTTATCACCGCTCTTGACAGAGCTGTGATATACCTGCACACCTTTTACTTTATCCGTATTTACCGTTTTGTACGCCGTCCCAAGCGCTGTATATTCATTATTGTTTGATATTACGGTAAATTTGCGTTCTGTATTAGTCACTACTCTGGTATAAACTTCTCCAATTTCGTTAGTAATGACTATATTATTTGGATTGGTGCTTTTTAAAACAATTTTAGTGTTTTCGTTTAACCTTATTGCACTACCGTCATCTAACAATAAAACAACCCTTGATGAATCTGTAGTTTCAATCCAATCACCTTGGTTAATTACTTGATCCGCTTTAAGTTCTTGCCAATTTTCACCGTTTTTACTAAAACTAGCCTTACCGTCAATGACCGTTACATTTGCGCTAAGAGTAGGCCCGGTTTCGATAGCACCATTTACTGCGGGTTCGGGTTTATTTTTATTTGTTACCAAAGAAAACACACCTACACCAAAAAGGGCAATAGTCACTATCGCTACAGGAACCAAAACTTTAATAAATTTACCCCTACTAGGACTTGTAGTTTTAATAGCATATTCAGTAGATAGGGTAGATTCGGCATCATCTAATAAATTATCAGTCGGTAGCAATTTGTAACTGTCTAGATCGTTGCTTTCGCTGACTTCTGTGGTATTAATATCCGAACTATCTTTTGAATTATCATCATTATCAATCTTAGTTTCTGAATCACTCTTTAGCGCATCATCAGCAGGTTCCATGTCGATATCTTGCGATAGATCTGGATCTTGTTGGTTTAAATCTTTTTTTACTACTTGTACCGCTTCTTCTATAACATCTTGATCTTTATCTTTTGATTTCATATACAATTATTCCGTTTATGCTAGTATTTTAACAACATACCGTATTTATACAAAATCACAAGAACAATATAAAGTCGTTTGTTACAATTAATAAGTGATAGAGATAAATGGCGGTATCAAACCAAATCTGCCAAAAGTAAATCCCTTATATCAAGTGCGACAATTCTAACTAGCCATAAAGATGTAGTTACTTTTTACGGGCCAAGTAAGTATCCAAACGAAATCAAGGCTAAATTTTATGGTCCACCCCTAGAAATTTCGCGTATAATTCAACAAATTAATGAATAATAGGTTCTGGGTTAAGTCTAATTCACTAGAATATAATAATTTAGGTTGGTAACATACCCTTAGTTATAAACAGGAAAATATATTATGTCATACGAAGCTGGAGCCCACAAAACTCAAATGCACATTTTAAACCACTTGCTACTAGTCCCTAGTGCTAGGTTTTCTGATATTCAAAGAACACTCAATCTTGATAGCGACTATGTAACATTTCACCTAAACGCCTTGGTAAAAGCCGGTTATGTTAAAAAAGCAGAATCAAACTATAGCCTAACCCCGCAGGGTAAAGAATACTCTAACAGAATGGACACAGATGAGCAAGTAATCGAGAAACAACCTAAGCTATCGATAGCTCTAATAGTAGAAAATAATAATGGCCAATTTTTAGCTCAGCAAAGACTAAAACAGCCATATTACGGCTATTGGGGCAGGCCAACCGGTAAAATTCGTTGGGGTGAAACAATGGAACAGGCCGCAGCCCGTGAGCTTTTAGAAGAAACAGGGTTAACCGCAACATGGCGAATAACTGGCTTGTACCACAAAATGGATTACGCGACTGAAAATAGCCAAATCCTAGAAGATAAGTATTTTGTAATTGCTTATGGATTAAACCCAAAAGGTGATATTATAACAGAATTTAAGGGTGGTAAAAATCAATGGATGACTAATGCAGAGCTACTTAAGCAAGAAAAGGTATTTGCGACAATTGTAGAATTACAAAATAATATCTCCAACAATAAGACATTTATTATAGAAATACCGCATAGCTACGAAGAATCACAGTATTAGTTTCTTTGAATAGCCACAATCCCATCCACTTTAGGTTTACTAATTCTGTTATTCAAGCTGTTGTAGCCACCTATAAACGGTATAGTTATAATACGATACCAAATATATATATAAGTAATCGGCGCTATCAGAACAAGATTAATACGATCAATAATTTTTAACCCCTTGTAACTAGAAACAGCTATTGATATAAACAACATCAGTAATATAAACACAAAGCCTAGCGCTACCCATCCCTGATAAATCCCTCTGATATAAAAGATTGCAGCTATAATACTAGCATCTAATAACCAGTGCAAAATAATAGTCATACTTATAGTAAACTCTTCTCTGTCTAACAAGCTAACCGTCACTTGGGTGTTCCTGACAGCAGGTAGTTTATTGTTAGTATCAAGCAACCTTTTGTTTGTCTTGATTTTTAAAAAGTTAGTGTTATCCAATTTTTCGATATAAGTTTTTCTTATTAATAATATGCCGTTTAGTTCTTCGTTACTTAACGGCTGAGCTCTAAAATAATTAAGTTTAACAACTCTAATGAGGGCTATGATTCCACTTATAATAGCATTGTTTACCAATGGTACTCCGATTGGCAATATGATTTTAATTTTTTTGTCTTTAAATAGGGGGAGCGATTTTTCTATTGTTTTGTTAGTAAGCACCGCGTGGCCGTCAAATACTGCTACGAAACTGCTCTTGGTGCTTTTCTTAACAATTTTAGATATAGAAGACTCATTGCTATACCTTACCAACTTAAGATAACCGTTCAAATAATTTTTTTTACGATAATATTTTAGTTTATTATAGGTATTATCGTCATTTTTACTTACCATAACTATAAATTCTACAAGCTTTATGCTACTTTCTTTAGCCGACTTAATATAAAGATCAATATCGAAGATTACATTTTTATCTAACATTACCGCGCTTACTTTTGGGCGGTAGGGTCGTTTGCTATTTAAACTTTTTTTAATACGCCTCGCTGTGTTTAAGTCATTTATGTCACCAGATACTTGCATTAATAGCATCATCGTCAGTTTAATAAAACCCAAAGTAACCAAACCATAGCTTAAATATAGCCAGATCATATAGTTACCTCTGCTTGAGCCGGTATTTCAGGTTCTTTTATAAAAACAAACTCAAAGTTCATCAGACGTCTGTTTTCGTTAAATAATCCATTGCAAGTTAGTAGAGTTAGAATCGGTTTGCTGGATATTGTAGTTAATATGCTTGTATCGCTTGGCTTAACATTGCTATCAGCCACATACGCATAACTATAGATGTAACCTTCTTGACTTTCGATTAATAGTTCGTCACCCGGCTGAAGTAACATGGTTGGGAATAACACCTGTACTGTGTTATGGCCGTATATTAGTGTATTGCCGGATAAATCATTTGGTTTAGATGTTATTACAGCATAATGTACAGCATTGCTTGTAAGTGTCCAAGATTGGGTAGCTTCATCAAACTTACCTTCTTGTATGGGCAAGTTGATACCTAATCTTGGAATTATTAGCCTTGTTGGATTACCAATTTTAGCTTTAGGGCGAATATCTTCTGACTGTTTAACTACAGCTTGCGATATAAATTGGTCTGTGTCTAAAGCTGTGGCCGGAGCTGGTATAGCCAAAAAGTATACCATCAAAAACATTACTAAATTCAAAGATACCACCTTAACTATAAGTGGTATCTTTTGAGTTGTAGCGGCCAGCCTATTCATTAACTTCAAATATAATCCTTGGATTAACAGACACCAATTATATACCTTAAAGTATATTGTAATACACTGTAAGCTTTTTGTCAAGCGTTGATATTTTTATAATTGTGTCTTAATAGAATCTTACAAGAGTTGATTTAATGACTATGCTTAATATTGCTAAAATACCAGCTACGGCCGATGTCGTGGCAATAATAACATTTTCCTTAGTGCCCGTTTCAGGTAACACTGTTGGTGTAGCCGTTGTATTGGACGTAACGGTTGCAGATACGGGTGTCACGGTTGTTGGATTTGTTGGTGTTTCGGGTACAACAACCGGTACTTCTGGCTCTTCTTCATCTTCGCAAGCAATAGTGTTAGTTACGGTAAGTAGATATGGGTCGGTCTTGGAACCTGACCCGCCAAGTACCGAGTTTGATACTGTAAGCAAATTCAATACATCATTATTGCCAGGTATAGTAACAGGCGATACTAAATCTGATTGGCTTGAGCACTCTGTAGGTAAACCTTGTATTTCGCTTTCTATGATATTTAGAACATCACCAGGTTCAACGGGTAAAGCTTCGTCTCCAAGTTTCCATTGTTTGCCATTTACGGTAAATACAATATTGTCTTCTAGTAGATTGGTATCAATACCGTCTTTATCGCCATTCCAATCTTTTGCAATTGTAAAGTAATAGTCATCTCGTGGCTCAACAGGCTTGT
>JALOQO010000039.1 GCA_025453305.1 Patescibacteria group bacterium
ATCTTTGAGCCTAGTTTTTTTAATAGTGGTATTTACTACGGGTCAGTTAGCTTCTGGTGAGCCATATTACAAATCAAAAAGCATTGTAATGACCGAAATGGTAAATGAAACTAATGAATTAAGGCTACGCCTTGGGTTAAATGAACTAAATCAATCCCGATCACTAGAAGAATCGGCCCAAAACAAGGCAAGTGATATGAGTCAGCAAAATTATTGGGGGCATTATGCGCCATCTGGCCAGAGTTATTCTGATTATATTTGGCAATCAAAGCCTAATGCGGTTACAGTTGGAGAGAATTTAGCTAAGTGTTTTGATGATTATCAATCGGCTTTTGATAGATTAGTTGATAGCCCCACACACTATGCTGTGCTAACCGGCAATTTTGAATATATAGGTGTGTCTAGTGTGGTTCAAGAAGATGGCTGCGAATCAATAGTTATGCATTTTGCTAGTAACTAAAAATGTCAATTTAAATAAGCTTGGTGTTATAATTAAGCTTATGCAACCGCTTGAACAAAATACGGATAATAACAATCCCAATATCAATCAAAACCCACCAAATACTACCTCTACGGTTGGCGCAGTAGCGCAAAATAATGTTAATCAAGTAGCTCCAACACCGCCTAATATTCCCCAATCACAACTAAAAAACTATATCGATAATCAAACAAATCTAACCAACAACAATAACACCGCAGCAAGCCAAAATAAATCATTTGAGCTTACGATAGTAGCTGTTCAGGCTATATGTATTGCTGTTATTTTGTTAGACTTTTTTAGTCCACTCTTACTAAGATCTACGACCCTAATGCTAGCGGGTGCTGTGCTAATTGGTGTTGGTGTAGCATTTGCGGTTTGGGCGCGGCTAAGCTTTATGCAACATATGAAAATATTTCCTTCGCCTAACGAAAAAGGTTTCTTAGTTACTGGTGGCCCTTATGCCTTAGTGAGACATCCGGTTTATAGTGGCTTAATATTGGCGTGTCTTGGATTGTTATTAATCTTTCCAACTATAGGTCGAATTATTGCATTTTTAGCGTTAATTTTTGTACTTAATAAAAAAATTAAATATGAGGAAATGTTATTATCTGCGAAGTATAACGGTTACCAAAAATATATTCAAAGTACTAACAAGTTAATACCAAGAATACATCGTTAATTTTTAATAAAATCGGCAATTATTTTAGCAACAGATAGAGTTACAAGGTGTGCACCAGTATATCTTATAATAGTTACATTTGGGTTACTAAACTCTTTGTAATGCTTTGAGACTATTAATAAATCCATATTCCCATATAAAAAAACCATAGGGATTTTAAGATGCTTAATATCAGTTATTGAGCTTTGATTCATAATACTGTTTTGCATACTCTTTTTAAAAGGTACCCAATTATTCTCGTTTAATTTGAATGAATTTTGTTTAAGATTAACCGCCATAACTTTTTTTGCTCTTTTTAGGGTTGAGTGCTTATTATTTATTAAATAAGTGTAGATTCTGAATAAACTATTAGTGGTTGCTGTAATTTTAAATTTACTTTTTGATTTAATATCATCCTTGTTGTATAAGGGCATCCCGACGGTAATTATTTTTGATACTAATTGTGGTTTTTGCTTGGCGATTTGTATGGCTATTAAGCCACCCATAGAATGACCCACGATGGTAATATCTTGACTAATTTTAAGACTTTTTAAAGTATTTATTACATTATTTGCGTGGCATGATAAGTCGTACTTTTGGCGGATTGGTTTAGGCGATTTACCAAACCCTAGTAAATCCAAGGATATAACCCTATGGCTGTCACTAATCAAAGGATATAGCCTTGTCCAGGTATCACTGTCACTCGCCAGGCCGTGCAACAAAAGTATAACCGGCTTGTTGCCGCCACTATCTTTAACCACCTGCAATTTATAAGGGCGTCTTAATAATAGATGATAATAATCTGAAATGATTCTAAACACCATTATATTATACAATCAAATATCAAAACCACCTGCTTAAAACAGGTGGTTTATATAAAGTTAAACTTAGAAATTATTCTTCTACTTTTAGCTCGTCTCCGTGTACGGTTAGGGCGTAAACTACCAAAACCCCAATGGTAACCATAGCGATAGACCAAACAGGATATACGGGTATGAATGCAAAGTTAACAATAATGCTAACACTAGACAAAACAACACCTACTACCCTACCCCAGGTTTTGCCCGACAATATTGCCCCACCGGTTAAGATTAGGAATGCTCCCCAAAGTAGCAATCCCCACCCCCAGGTAGTTAAATCAAAAAGCCAAACATTTGCTGGTCCTACTAGATAAACATCGTCTTTAAATAAGGCTACTAACCCGGCTATCATTTGAAAGCTTCCTGCAACTATTGCCAGGATTCCGGCAAATGCAGCCCATCCAGCCCAGCCACTCATCTCGCTGTCTTGTGATTTTTTTGACATAAGAACCTCCCTTTTAACTTGTAATTTAATATTACCACCACAACATAGAATTATCTAGTTATTTTTATTGGTTTAAATATTTGTTACTATTAAATTACAGTATGCAAAAACTTAAAACTATTGTAACCGTTTTTATAGTATCAATTTTGGTGCCGATAATTTACCTGTTATTTACCAATTTAGTTCATTATTTACAAGAATTAATATGGTTTGATATTGCAGATGTAAATAATAATAAAATTGTGGTAATTCCTTTATCGATTATAGGCGGTTTAATCCTGTCATGGGCCATTATGGTTAACAAGAACAAGTTAGGTCGTGAATTATCCCACGATATCAAAGAATTAACAAAGGATATAAAAATTAGCCCAAAACTAGTAGTGTCTGCATTTCTGATTGGTATTGCTAGTCTTGTTGGTGGCGCATCTTTGGGTCCAGAGGCTATATTGATACCGATTTGTTATGGGGCGGGATTTCTAGTTGCCAAGAATTTTAAGATAGAAAAACCTGAATTTATTGGGTTAATCGCCATTATTTCTCTGTTGGCGAGCTTTTTTAATGGTATTGTGGCGGCAGTTTTACCACTAGCTTTTATATCTTATATGATGTCTAAAAACAAAAAAAATACAATTATTCTATTGCTATTAGGATCTTTAGCCGCCTTAATAAGTGTTGTTTTTTTAAGATTAATTGGTGTAAAGGATGGTTATGTAAAAATACCACTCGAATCAATTACATCAATAAATTACAAAATGCTCATTGTGGCCTTAGTGGTAGGATTTATTGCTACATATATGACAGGCTTACTTTATAAAACTTCAAAATATTTTAAGACATTTTTTGAAATGCTGCCTAAAAAATGGATTACACAGGGTTTTGTAGCTGGATTGGGTGTTGGTGTTGCGTATTATTTGTTAGGTCCGATGGCGTTTTTTAGCGGCCATTATGGTCTTGAGGAGTTGATCAAACAAAATAGCCAATATACATCGTTTCAGTTAGCGGGGTTGGCTGTTGGTAAGTTATTGGTAACTGCTTGGTGTATAGCGACAATTTATAGGGGTGGCTTAATCTATCCATTATTGTTGTCAGGAATGAGTATCGCTTTGTTACTAACAGGTGCCTACCCAGATAATAATTGGCTCATTGCGCTTTTGGTGGCTACATTTGTGGGTGCTTTTGGGGGTAATTTTAAGTCTGCAATAGTCGGGGCGGCGTTTGTATTGCCCCTGTTTGGTATAGGGTCTTTGAGTTTGGTTATGGTTGCAATGATTGGTTCGGGTATAGCGTTAAGGCTAGGTCGCGAAGTTAATAATCGACGCCTAGCTACTCAATAATAATCGGGCATTTGCCTACGAATTCGGCCTTATCTATTATATTCAATTCAAAATCGGCTACATTGATTCGTCTTATTTTTGGTATCTCAAAGCTTTTGCACTTATAGCGGTCCATAAATACACGATAATTTGAAATTGGTTGGTCGTCTGTTAACCGTCCGCATCTGACTATGGTGTAATTAAGGCCGCTACTTTTTATTATTTGGTCTTCTAGTTTTTTATATTTATAGATGCTTTTAAATTGAGGCATTAGATTAAAGGCAATTTTCATAGGTTGGCTGGCGTCTTCTAGGTGTTCGGTAGCCCAGGCTCCTGACTGGCCAATATAGCGTTTAGCCCCAGTTTTATACATTGAATTAATTATATTTTTAGTAGCCGTCTCGCTGATAAAATGATTATTTGTATCAAAAAGCTTAGGAGCTATAACATTAATTATTACATTATGACCTTGGATAGCCTGTAATACAGCCATTTCTTGGCTAGCATCAGCACTTATAACACTTAAGTTTTGATGATTAGGTAAAGTACCCTCCGGGGGTGGTGTGTGAGTAAAAGCTGTTACAAGATGCCCTTGCTTAAGAGCTTGGTTTACTAGCAAAATGCCCGTTCTTCCGGATGCTCCAAATATTATGATTTTGTGCATATTTTTAATATATCAAGTTTGCTTAAATTTTGTTAATTTTCTGGCGACCGCTATTCCTAATACCCCGCTAGCATTTATTGACCAATGTACTAACCAAGGGGCGAGTACACTACCGGCTAGAATCCTTAACCAACCAAATATAAATCCGGCGAAGCCGGTAACAATAACCGCCCCAACAACACCTGCGCCTTGGCGACCTTTTTTGTCTTTTACAATTTTGGTGGTGACATCGTTTTGCTCCAGACTTTTGATTGTTGGGAATATATGCCATAGACCAAATAAAATCGATGACAATATTAGAGCTTGTAGTGTGGGCATTAGGCTTAATAATAGCCCTAGCAGAACTCCCCTAAAGAGAATTTCTTCTACTAATGCTGTGCTAAAAGGAATTCTAATTGCCGCTTCAAAGGTTAAAAGTTTGCCATTTGCGTTGGCTAGATTTTCTCCTAAGAAAAATTTTCTAAAAATGGGAATAATTGCAACAACTATTGTAGCGATTATTATAATTAAACTCGCAACAACCGCTACAACGAAACCATCCTTTATAGACGATGGTGATAATCCCATTTGCTCGGTGTTTAGACCAAAACTAAAGCCAACAATTATTGCTAATAGGGTTATAAATATGTTTAGTATAAAATGCCATTTTTTGGGTACGAGGCGCGCTAAGGTGGTTCCGTAAAGTAGAATTAAGGCACTGATGGCTATAACTTGGGCTATTGATTCTGGCATTTTTATTAGACCACCTGTCTATTTAAGTAGGTTATAATCCGCTTCTGTCTGCGTCGTTTTGGGCTAATGCTATCCTGATTGTTTCTAAACTAGCCGGGGATACCTTAAATCCGTAAACTTGGTTCATAAAGTCTAAAATATCACCGCGATAATCATGACCTACCCTTCCTAGCACACCGGGTTTTGGTTGTAGGGCGTTTTTCATATCTACTGCAACCTGAAAGAAGGTGGCGGGTATCCTGAATTTGGCGCTTTTAGGGATAGTTTCAGGCCTGTTTGTTGAGTCATTAAGCCAATTAGGCTTTCGTAAAAGTAGGCCACCGTTAAAATGTACAATCGGGTCGTTGTGATGGCTTATTAAGGCGTATCGGAGTTGTTTCTGTCGTTTTTCTGGCAGTTTCAAAAAGTCCTTGTAGCTATCAAACTTGCCAACTAATTCTCTTTCTACATTCAAGCTGGTGCTTTTTAGGGTTTCGGAATGCCATTTACTCATATTTGGTGTACCAATCCAAAGAGCGCCACTTATACCAGAGGCAATTAAGCCGTCCGTACCGCTATGCAAGAAAGCATCTTGACTTACCCATGCACCCAGACTCTCACCAAATAGAAAGATATTGGGTTTGGATTCGTCTGGCATTGAACGAATTTGTTTGGACAAAGCATTTATCAGAATTCTAAATTGAATATGGCCTTCATCTACTCTGTCTAGAGACATAGGAGAGGGTC
>JALOQO010000040.1 GCA_025453305.1 Patescibacteria group bacterium
CGCACTACCTTTTTTATTACCTTTTCTATGTAGTGTATCTATGCTCATAAGATGCCCTTTGCTTCTTAGATTTTAGTTTTTATACCCTCATTTATTATTTGGGTATTTAGACCAAGGGGAGAAGAAACAGCTCCACCGCCAAGCAACCCGGAATCTACACAACTTGAAACAGTTAGATACATACAAAGGGGTAGTATAACCGCTTCAGAAAATCACCAAAGAATAGTGATAACCATTAGCCAATCAGCTAGAAGAATAGACATTTATAGAGGATATGTATCAAGTCCCGAAAAGACCGAAGTATTATCCAATACAGAAGCATCCTACACAGCGTTTTATAACGGTATTAAAAAGACTGGATTTTTTAATGTTCGCGAGTTACCAGCAGGATCTACTTTTGAAAGCTCCTGCCCACTTGGCATTCAGTATCAGTTTTTGGCTGGTGACGATATCGTAGAACCAAAATTAGATAGCTGGACAACTAGTTGTGGAGCCAAAAACGGTAACTTTGCGGGTAATAGGGGACAAACACACACTATGTTTACTAGGCAAATCCCAGATTACTCTAAAATTATTAGTGGTGTACGACTTTAAGGATGATATAATTAGGCAATGTCCAAAGCCTATGAAGTAGAGATAAAATCTCTACTTAGTTCACAAAAAGATTTAGATTTATTATTACAAAAACTAAAAACTCGTGACCCGAGCTTAAAATTAATATCAGAATCACACCAATTAAACCATTATTTTATTGGTACTTTTATCAATGGATCTATTAGCCGGTTATCTAATCTAATTACTAAAGTAGAGGCCCAAGAGCTTACCGAATTAATCGAAAATTGTAAATCGTATAGTGTTAGAACTAGGTTTAGCAACGGCACAGTATATCTAATAGTAAAAGGTTCGCTAGGAAAAAGCTCTGCTATTCATGGTAAAAATAGAGCCGAATTTGAAACAATAGTAAATCTAGATATTGAACAACTTGATAATGTACTATTGCAATCTGGTTTTATCGTACAGTCAAAGTGGTCAATTAACAGAACCAAGTATAGTTACTTAGGTATTGTGGTTGATTTATGCTTTACGCCGGGTTATGGATTTTTTGCAGAACTAGAAAAAGTAGTTCACAGCCCCAAAGAAGTTAAAATGGCAGAGCAAGAAATTGATAAAATTATGCAAGAATTAGGATTAATAGAGCTAGATCAAAACAAACTGGACAAGATGTTTGATTATTACAATAAGAATTGGCAAAAGTATTACAAAACCAAAAAATATTTTAAGTTGGATTAGTTAATGTTATGGGTAATTAAATATATAATTACGATATGATAAAGGCTGTTATATTTGATTTTTTTGGAGTGATAGGCGAATCTACTTATCAACATATAGCTCAAAAATATAAATTAAATAGCAAACAACTTGTTGAGTTAACAGATTTACATAAAACATATGATAACGGTTTTATTAACGAAACCGATTTTTTAAAAACCTATGCAGAAATTATCGCTGTTGATTACGACTGGTTTATGAAAGAGTACCAACATATGCTAAACGATTTTAAGACATCTCATGCTGTTTTATCGTATGCTAAAGATCTTAAAAATAACTATAAAGTCGGGTTGTTAAGCAATGTTGCAGATAGATCTTACAAACAGTTCATAGAGCCAATAAAAGATCAATTTGATGTAGTTGTGACATCTTATCAGGTACAGCTAGCCAAGCCAGATATAGAAATTTATCAAATAACAGCCAATAAATTGGGTGTTGATGTGTCGGAATGTGTGATGGTAGATGACAACAGCGTAAATTGCCAAGGCGCAATATCTGCTGGTATGCAGGCGATGGCGATACATTTTGTTGATATAGATTTATTAAAAGCAGATTTAAGTAGGTTGCTAAAAAATAGCTAACTATCCAATAGTTATTCGTAGTTTTTTAGTTATGCCACACCGGCTAACAACATCTAGCTGGCGCATTCTAAGTTCGGTAGCAATTATGCCATTTGGTACTTTACACCATAATATATCACCGTTGATGCTGATTTTGGGAGTTACATTAAAAATCTCCTCACAATAAGCTCTAAGGGCAGAAATTTCTGTAGGTTCGTCTAAATTCTTTTTTACTAGTAAATCTTTTAGGCTATCCATATATTTTAGGGTACAGGGTTTAGGGTGCAGGGTAAAGGGTGAACAGTGAACAGTTGACAGTAAACAGTGGACAGTGAACAGTTGACGGTTAAAAACGGGCGGTAAGTTCTGGTTGGATTAATAGTCGATAGGCTTTAAGCTGTGGTATTTGAAGTGTTATTGGTGTCAAAAATATTCAGCCAAAAACCATTGTTATAAATTTACCAAAAATCAATACTAGTCATTACCAATTAAAGAAAGGTTTAAAGAAATGTCGAAAGAGACCCCAGGAACATTATTATTAGACGAAGCATTGAGTAGGCAAGTATATGAAGGCGCAAAACCAGTTTATCCGTGGGCTAGAACTCTTGGCTTGTTTACAAGAATAGTTGCTGGTTTGAGTGTGGATTATAATATTAATAGATTTGCTGCTGGCAACACAGCTGGTTTGCTAGTTGAATACAAGAGTGCTCTAGATGATCCAGAAGTACGAAGACAAATAATAGATCGATTATTTGGTTCACCTGAACCCGATCCTAAGCTTAAGATTTTGGGTGATACTATGGCTCTGGGTAGATATAATGGTAACGCCGGCAGAGAGTTTAATAATATATTTCCTTTTCGTTTTCCTTCTGCTAGGGAACTTGTAGACAAGGTAAAAGAAACTGGTGATCAAGAATTAGCATTGAGAGCTTTGCATTCTGTAAATAAGACCCCCCCTCTTACCAATAATCCAATAGTCGCAGAGTGGGCGGTTGCATTAAGCCCAGTCGTTGGGGTAGATCAAAGATCAGATCTTTACGAAATGGTTAGGAGTACTAGATTCACAATAAGTAGAGTTGAGGCTAGTAGCCGCAATAGTGTTATCGATCTAAAGCCAAAAATTATATTTGATATTAAGGCGGACCTAGAAATACGTAAAGCAATGTTAGAAGCAATTAAAAAAGCTGTTGAAGAAAGTAGTTTAGATGTGGTGGTTAGTCAGTGGTTAAATACTTTAGAATTAATTGCCCTATCGGCCGATGATCCGCTAGCTTCTATTTGCTTAGGCTATCTAGGGTTTACGGGAAGCCCAGAAGAGTTTAGAGCTAAAATACAAGAGGATAGAATAGCTTCACAAAAGAGAGCGGAAATTATTTTTTCGCAAGATCTTATTAAAACAAAAGCAGAATTAGAAACAGCGAGAAGACTTGATGAGATTATGGAAGTAGAAAGGAGAGCAATGGTTGAGCAGGTTGTAAATAATGCCTTTGGCGAGGGTGGCTAAAAGTATTAATATTTTGTAGTTGATTAACTTGTTAAACTGTTATTAGCAATAACTTTATTGACTAAACGAACCGGTTATATTTCTAAATACGATATACTAAACTGTATGCCGGAGTTGCCAGAGGTTGAGACAGTTAGAGTTGGTTTAAAAAAATTAATAGTCGGTAAGATTGTTAGTGGTGTTTCTTATGATTGGCAAAAATCTTTTCCAAATTCTAAGCAAGACGTACAAACTTTTTTAATAAGTGCAATAATTACCGATGTTCGCAGAAGAGCCAAGGTATTAATTATAGATTTATCTACAAAATATAGTTTAGTTATACATTTAAAAATGACAGGCCAACTTGTTTTTGTACCGGTGGTACAAAAACAAGAGGGTTTAGGGGTTAGGAACTGGGAACTGGGAAAAAACAATTTTGCCCCATTACCTATTACCCGATCCCCATACCCACCTGCTGAAAGCAGGTTTGGAGCAGGCCATCCAAACGATAGTTTAATTGGCAAACTGCCAGATAAATCAACAAGAGTAACTATTGAATTTTCAGACAAATCTCATTTGTATTTTAATGATCAAAGAAAGTTTGGCTGGATGCGACTAGTACCAACCGAGATAATTGATTTGTATGCCACGGGTTCTATGCTTGAGTCGAGTGCAAGGCGTCAGGGAAGCGCGCAGAAAGCGGTACATACGGTACCGCGAGCGATCACTGGAGCTGGCAACGCAGCAATCGCTCAAGAGCTTTCGCGGCCAAGTAAGCTTGAATTAGTTGCAGGCAAAAGCGGCATAGAGGCCGTGGTAGATTTTATGAAAAAGGTTGGCCCAGAACCTCTAGAATCTGATTTTACTTATAGTATTTTTGTAAACCAGCTAATGCATCGTAAAAAGAGCCAAATTAAACCAGTTTTAATAGATCAAACTGTGATTGCTGGTATAGGTAATATTTATGCCGACGAATCTTTGTTTATGGCGGGTATACACCCCGAATCTAATGTTTATAAAATACCCAAGACTAAATTAAAAATACTGCACCGTGCAATAATTGATGTACTTAATCTAAGTATCGAAAAAGGCGGATCAACAGACAGAAATTATGTAAATGCAGAGGGTAAAAAGGGTAGCTACATAGAATTTGCCAAAGTCTTTAGACAAGAAAACCAGCCTTGCCCTAACAATTGCGGTAAAATAATAACCAAGATACGAGTTGCCGGGAGGGGAACTCATATTTGTGTTAAATGTCAGAAAAGGTACCCAAAGCAAAATTAAATGATTACATTATTATACGGTGAAAACAATCAACTAAGAGACGAAGCAATTGCTCAAATACATAAGCAATTTGTAAACCAACACGGTGATATGGCGGTAGATTCTATCGATGCAGAATTTGCTACAAAAGAGGAGCTTATCAACGCCGTTACAACCGTGCCTTTTTTGGCAAACAAAAGACTTGTTATCGTTAGGTATTTAAGCGCAAACAAAGAACTTGTAGCCGAAATTAACCAAATACTGGACTTTACGGCTGAATCAACAGATTTAGTGTTAATAGAGTCTAGTTTAGATAGCCGTAGTGTTTATACAAAAACACTCGTTTCCAGGTGCGATGATGTTAGAAAATACGACAGCCTTGATGCGCCACAAGTAGTTGACTGGATTATTAATATTGTAAATAAAGCAGGCGGAACAATTAGTAAACCAGATGCCAGCTATCTAATAGAAAGAATAGGTAATAATCAAATCACATTATCTGGTGAAATTTCAAAAATTCTACTAGTTAATAAAAAGATTAACAAAGAACTAATCAACCAACTGACCGTTGCGGTACCGCAAAGTAGTGTTTTTGCTATGCTAGATGCTTTATCGGCAGGAGATGTTGCTGTGGCATCTAGGTTGTATCAAGAACAAAGGCAGCAGGGAATGGAGCCACAAGCAATACTTGGAATGATAGCCTGGCAGCTGGTTGTGATTGCTACTGTTTTTAGTTATGGCAACGAGTCTTCTGATACGGTAGCAAAAAAAGCCAAATTAAGCCCTTTTGTTGTTAGAAAAAACCAAAATCTAGCTAAAAAACTTAGTAAACAAAACTTAGTTAGTATGTTTGATGTAGCAATAGCTACTGATTTATTAATTAAAACTAATAAAGCTAAGCCAGATATGGCAGTTCATAGCCTTTTAATTTCACTAGCCGATAAACTAAAAACTGCTAGGCAGTAGTCTGTTTTTTAGCAGGAGCTTTTTTAGCGACTGGTTTTTTGGTGGTCGCGGGTTTTTTAGTGGGAGTTTTTTTAGCCACAGACTTTTTTTCTACAGGTGATTTTGCAACCGGCTTTTTGCTAGCAACTGGTTTTGTTCCGGTTGCCTTAACAGCAACACTTAA
>JALOQO010000041.1 GCA_025453305.1 Patescibacteria group bacterium
AATACACTAATAAAAATAAAGTTACGATGATATCATATAAGCATGACCATTTTGTCTGTATATGCCCATCACGAACCGTCTAGCTTAACATCGGCGCTTAAAAATATCACAATTTCTACACTACTGCACCAAGGGCACACGGTGCTAGAAACCGATTTGTACGGTAGTGGATTTTCGCCAAAAGCCGAAAAATACGACTTTACTACAACTAGCGGCCAACATTTTAACTATATGTTAGAGCAAAAACATGCCCAGTTAGCAGGAATGGGTTTTGCGCCCGACATAATTGCAGAGCTAGAAAAATTAGCTCAAGCCGAAATCGTTGTGTTTCATACACCACTATGGTGGTTTAGTGTACCAGCTGTTTTAAAAGGTTGGTTCGATAGAGTGCTTGCCATGGGTGTTGCGTGGGATGGTGGTAAAATCTACGAAAACGGTTTACTTAGGGGTAAAAAAGCTATGCTCTGTGTTGTAGCCGGCGGGCCAGAAGAATATTATAAACCTAACGGCAAGCATAAAGCCACAATAGAACAAATATTACACCCAATACAACATGGAACTTTGGCCTTTTGCGGGTTCGATGTAATAGAGCCATTTGTAATCTTAAATTCACTTGGCCAAAGCCAAGAATCACTACAATCTAAAATAGCAGATTACCAGTTTAAGATAGACCACCTGGTTGATAGCCCAGCTTATTTTAGTACATTTAGTTAAATAACAGATTTAAAGTATAATATTTAAAAGTGAACAAGAGTGTACAAAAAGATACTTTAGTTGCCTATATAAAGCTAATAGGTATTGTTTCTGTGTTTGGATTAACCTTGAGTATAGTCAGGTTATTTATAGCAGATAATTATGGCTTAACATTTTTACCATGGAACCTAGCTTTAGCCTGGATACCGCTAATATTTGCGTATCTGCTATATAAACGAACAGCAAAACATGGTCTTATTTGGTCTAAAACAAATTTTGCTTTTTTTGTTTTATGGCTGGTATTTTTGCCAAATGCATTTTATTTAATGACCGATTTTATACACCTAAGAACAGCTTATGGCGTAAGACCAATGTTTGATGTTGTAATACTTATGACATATTCTATAGCTGGTTTAGCACTTGGTTATATGTCTTTGCTACTTGTTCATTTACGAGCATTGCAAAGATTCGGCCATAAAGGGCATTACTTTGCTGTTGGCGCACTGCTTGCCAGTGGATTTGCGATATATATTGGCCGATACCTAAGATGGAATAGCTGGGATATTATTCTTAACCCATTTGGAATTTTAATACATATTACAGATAGAGTATTACACCCATTTGAACATATTTTAACTTTTGGTACCACAATACTTTATTTTGCTTTTTTGAGCATTATATATTGGGTAATTTGGCGTATATATTCAATCGCAACCAGCAAATAACACTCTATCTGTTACAATAATATTAATATGACACTAATAATCGATGCTGTAGAGCAAGCGGTGGTTAATCTGTTTGGAGTAAAACCAAATAGTATAGACTTAACAAGACCTGATTCAAAATTTGGTGATTTTGCTACTAATATCGCAATGCAAATTGCCAAAGAAATCGGCCAAAACCCCAAGGAAATTGCCCTTAAAATTACAAATTATATAAATAATCAAAACTATGAATGGTTAAGGCTAATTGATATTGCCGGGCCAGGTTTTATAAATATTTATATAAGCGATAATTATATTATTAAATCGCTTACAGAAACTCCAGAACGGGTATATCAAGATAAAATAATTGTTGCCGAATATTCCGACCCAAATGCTTTTAAGGCTTTGCATGCTGGGCATTTGTATACAACTTTGGTGGGCGATTCTATAACCAGGATTTTAGAAACCGTTGGCGCTAAGATTATCCGCCTAAATTACGGCGGCGATGTTGGGTTGCATGCAGCCAAGGCTATGTGGGGGATAATTAGCAATTTGGGCGGTGAACACCCCGGCAAACTAAATGACATCAAACCTATCCTTCGCCCCGTGTGGGTTAGTGAAAGATATACAGAGGGTAATACGGCTTACGAATCTAGTGATAACATCAAACAAGAAATCAACGAAATAAATCAACGAATATATGATATTCATACCCAAAACGATACACAGTCTGACTTTGCTAAAATTTACTGGGCTTGCAGAGATTGGAGCTACGATGGCTTTAAAAAACTATATCAAGATTTACAGGTTAAACCGTTTGACGAATTTATACCAGAAAGCAAAGTGACCCCGCTAGGCGTAGAAATTGTTAATAAGGGTTTAAAACAGGGAGTTTTTGAACAATCAGATGGCGCGGTAGTGTACAGCGAACAAAAATCCGGCTTGCACACCAGAGTGTTTATTACTTCTAAAGGCCTACCGGTGTACGAGGCCAAAGAGCTAGGCCTTGCGATTTATAAGTGGAAAAAATACCATTTTGAAAAGAGTCTAATAATAACAGCCAACGACATTGCCGAATATATGAAAGTGCTATTAAGCGCAGCATCTAACTTTTACCCACAGGCAACCGAGCGCACCACACATATTACTCACGGAATGATAAAGTTTGCCGGTGGCCAAAAAATGAGTAGCCGAACGGGTAATGTCTTAATGGCAAAAGATATTTTAGAGTCTGCCATAAGGGCAAATATTGAGAGTTCCGGCAAAGATAACAAAGAGGTAGCTATTGGTGCAATTAAATATACCTTCTTAAAACAACGCATTGGCGATAATATTTCATTTGATCCGAAAGAATCAATTAGCCTTAACGGCAATAGCGGGCCTTATTTGCAATATGCTCACGCAAGGGCAAGGAATATTTTAGTTAAAGTTGCTAGGATTGCCAATAACCTACCAGATGATATTGTTCTAGACGAACAAGAAAGGCTATTAGCGGTTAAGCTTGGCGAATATAAAGATGCCATAGAAAGGTCTGCTCAAGAACTTATGCCTCATTACATTTGCACATACCTTTATGATTTGGCGCAAACCTTCAATAGGTTTTACGAAAACAGCAAGGTGGTAGGTAGCGAAAGGGAACAAATAAGAGCCTACCTAGTGAACTGTTATGCCAATACCCTAAAAAACGGCCTAAATCTACTAGGCATATCAGCCCCCAACAAAATGTAATCATTGCCAAGGGTGGGGGTTTTAGCATAAGCTATTAGGTATATGAAACAAACTAAAACTGCGCTAATTATTTATCCAAACCAACTTTTTGCCATAGAACATCTACCAGACACAGATATTATTTTTGTAGTAGAAGAACCGCTTTATTTTGGCACCGATTCGCAGTACCCAGTTAGTTATCATAAACAAAAACTAGTTTTGCACAGAGCAGCTATGCGTCGCTACACAGAGGAAACTCTATGGCCGGCAAATCTAAATGTAGAATATATAGAACTAAAAGATATGCAAACTACTGGCGATGTTTTAATTCGGGCCAGAAACCAAGGTGTAGAAACAATAAATATTTTTGACCCAGTAGATTTTGCAATAGAACATCGCCTGCAAGAAACCCTAGATAAATTTATAGAACCACCTTTTGAAATTAAAGTTCTGCCAAACCCTAGTTTTATGCTAAAAAAGGGTGATATAGACGAATTTTTTGCCGATAAAAAAGCTTATAAATTTGCCGATTTTTACCAGTGGCAAAGAGAACGATTCAATATTTTGCTAGATAAAAAATACAAACCAATTGGTGGCAAATGGAGTTTTGATACTGATAATCGCCAAAAACTACCAGCTGACCATATCGCCCCGGGTTTTGAAAGTTTTGGGGCAAATAATTTCGTAGAAGAGGCCATAAACTGGGTTGAAAAGAATTTTCCGAACAACCCGGGCCTTACTGGTGGCTTTTTTTGGCCAACCAACCACCAAGAAGCATTAAAATGGTTAGAAAACTTTATAAAAGACAGATTAGAGTTTTTTGGCCCTTACGAGGACGCAATAGACGGCCAATCTGTACTTTTGTATCATTCTGGGGTATCGGCACCACTAAACTGTGGTTTGCTAACTCCTAACGAGGTAGTAGATAAAGTTGTAGAGGCTTATCAAAATGATAATTTACCACTAAATAGTGTAGAGGGTTTTATACGGCAAGTTATTGGCTGGCGCGAATATGTTAGGGCGCTGTATGTATTAAATGGTGTTGAGCTAAGAAATTCTAATGGTCTGGGCCAAACCCGAGATTTATCGGACAGCTGGTGGAACGGCACTACCGGATTGCCACCGGTAGATGATGTTATCAAAAAGGTTAACGAACACGGCTATGCTCACCATATCGAGCGCCTAATGATTATGGGCAACATTATGCTACTCTGCGAAATTAAGCCAAGCCAAGTTTACGGTTGGTTTATGAGCTTATTTATAGATGCCTACGATTGGGTTATGGTACCCAATGTTTACGGTATGAGCCAGTTTAGCGATATGGGCAGTATGGTTACAAAACCATATATATCCGGCAGTAATTACATATTAAATATGAGCCATTACCAAAAAGATGACTGGTGTGATGTTTGGGACGGCCTGTTTTGGGGTTTTGTAGAACGGCACCAAGATATGTTAGCTAAAAATCCAAGAACTAGTATGATGGTTAAAAACCTTAAACGGCTAAACCCGGATAAAAAAAGAATAATCGGCTACCGCGCCAAAGACTTTTTAGACTCCATAAACTAAACATATATGTCAGAGCATAATAAAAGCACATATAGCGAATTATCAATTGACGATCTAAGAGTTATGCTAGAAAATGACAACAATGAGCTGGCATCTATTTTGAAACAAATAGGAGCCAGCAGGGCTATTTATTTACAAAATATTGATAGATACAACTTAGTCTTACAAATATTAGAGAATAAAAGGCGGTTAATCTTAGAAAGAATCGACATAATATCGGCTAAGTTAGCAGAGATCGTATTATCTGAAAAGTAGAGACATGAGATTCTTAAAATTAAGTAACTACTGCATCCTTTTGTTATTAATTATATTCTTTATGAGATAATGAAATTGATGAATGACATTAATCCTAAAAACTTACTTTGGATGGACTTAGAAATGACAGGGCTTGAACCTGCCACAGATTTAATTGTAGAGGTGGCGGTAATATTAACCAATTTTGATTTAAACCAGCTAGTTACTTATGAAACCGGTGTAAAACAAGACGAAACATTAATGCGCACACTATATTACAAAAATGAATGGAGTAGAAACAGACCAGCAGAAACAGAGGCAGAGATTCAGAAATCATTACAAGGAAAATATCAGTCATTAGTTGAAGATGAAATTATGGGTCTTATAAAACAATATTTTGGCGATGATCCAGTGTATTTGGCTGGCAATTCTATTCATACCGATAGAATATTTATAAAACAATATTGGCCAAAACTACATGGCCGTTTGCATTACAGAATGTTAGATGTAAGTAGCTTTAAACTTTGGCACTTGGGCAACGGTGGTGAGCCTTTTGTTAAAAAAGAAGCCCACACAGCCCTTAGCGACATTCAAGAATCCATTGCCGAACTAAAATCCTACACCAATAAATAAACATTCAACATAAGCACATTGACAAATATACCAAACCGTGCTACTATGTAATTACTATGAATAACCTGCCCGAAACCCCCAAGTGCAACACTTGGGCTTTTTTGTTGGGGTATTGTTTTATACATTTACTATCTCCTTTTGTTTATGCTCAAAGACTTCTTTG
>JALOQO010000042.1 GCA_025453305.1 Patescibacteria group bacterium
CAACAGGATTTATATTATATCAATTAGCCTTAAAAAAGGGCGAGGCCGAGGATTTAAAGAATGTCCACCAACCCAGTTCTGACTCCAACTGATTTTGTAGCCATAACTAACCAAGTTTTAGATACTAGTTTTGGGCTGGTTTATATAGAGGGCGAAATTTCTAGTTTTAGAGTGAGTAAAAATAAATGGGTATATTTTGATCTAAAAGATAATTATTCGAAAGTATCTTGTTTTGGTAGTGTATACAGTATGCCCGGGCCACTAGAAGACGGCCTAGTAGTACAAATAGCTGGTAGTGCTAGGCTACATCCACAATTTGGATTTTCGGTTACCGTTAGTTCTGTAACACCAGTTGGCAAGGGCAGTATAGCTCAAGCTTTTGCTCTGCTTCAAAAAAAATTAGAACAAGAAGGTTTGTTTGATGATAGCCGAAAAAGAACATTGCCGTATCCACCAAAGAAAATTGCGGTTGTTGCTAGTATAGAATCGGCCGGTTATATAGATTTTACTAAAATATTACAAGCAAGATGGCCTTATGTTGCACTAGATGTTTATGACACTTTGGTGCAGGGTGAATCCGCCCCAGAACAGCTAATGAATGCAATAAAAATTGCCAACGAATCTAGTGCTTTAGCGGATGTTTTAATTGTTACTAGGGGTGGTGGCAGTGCCGATGATTTAGCGGCTTTTAACGATGAAAGGGTTATTAGGGCTATTGCTGGCAGTAGGATACCTACACTGGTGGCTATTGGCCACGAAATAGATGTTAGTCTTAGTGAACTTGTAGCTGATAAGCGAGCAAGTACCCCTAGCAATGCAGCCGAAATGCTGGTGCCAGACAGAGCAGATTTTTCAAATAGGGTGTCTAGTTATCGCCAAGAATTATCACGGCTTATATATGCAATGATAGCCCTGCAAAAATCAGGCAATAAGGCGTATCGCCAAAGACTTAACCGAGAATCTATGGCAATAATTAATGCCGAAAAGGATAACATATTTAAACTTAGGCAGTTATTAAGCGCCTATAATCCTAAAAATGTTTTAAAAAGAGGCTACACAATAACCAGAAGCGGAGACAGGGTTATAATGCGTAGTAAGCAAGCTTTGGTAGGTGGTGAATTATCGATTGAATTCTATGATGGTAGGTTGGCGGTTAGCCCAATTAATAAAAACAAGGTATAGTAAAATATATGTCAAAGGCGAGCTATCCTAAAGATTTTAATTATCAGCAAGCACAAGAAGAATTAAATCAGCTACTGGATTGGTTTGAAAGCGGCGAAAACGACTTAGCCGGCGCTCTGGAAAAGTATCAAAAAGCCGAACAATTATTAAACTATATGGAATCTTACCTAAACGATACCGAAGCCTCGTTAAAAATCGCAATTAAGAACCTAAAAACCTAAGTAGATATTATAAAGTGCAATATTTAATTATCCCCGGTTTAATAATTTTTACTTGTTTTGCAATAATAATCTTTTTTGGGGCACCGTATTTACCTACACTAAGAAGCCAAAGGCAGGCTGCAATTGAGCTATTAGATTTACCAAAAGGAAGTATGATTTTTGATATAGGTAGCGGTGATGGCCGTTTTTTAAGACAAGTTGCAAAACAGGGTTATATAGCTTATGGAATAGAGGCAAATCCGATTTTAGTAATAGTATCTTATTTGGTTACATTTAAATATCGCAAACGAGTAACAGTTAAATGGGATGATATGTGGACTGCAAAATGGCCTAAAACAGACGGTGTATATGTATTTTTGCATACAAGATTTATGGAAAAACTGGATAAAAAATTATCTCAAGAATATAAAAGCAAAAATGTCAAAGTTGTGTCTTATGCTTTTGAAATCCCCAGCAAAAAGTGCTTAAAGAATAGCGGCGGTATGTACCTGTATGAGTATTAACCCCGAACAATCATCTGTTTTTGAATCAAATACAGAAAATCTAGATTCATTACGAAAAGAGCTCGACATACAAGAAGATAGTTTAAAAGTTTTAGAAGAGGAAATCGCTATATTTAAAAAAAGTCGTGAATCTGTTTATGTTGGGCATCAACTAGGTGCTAGCGATGGCCTGGTTCTTACAAAAGAAGAATATACTAAAAGACTTAAACAACTAAGATTATTGCAAGAGGAGCTTATAAGAAAAATCGCAATATTAAAAAATCAAATACAAGCTCTAAGCTCTTCACCCTAAACCCTAATTGTGGTAGCATAAGTGTGATGGACCCGAACGCTCAAAAACCACAACAACCTGTTAATTTTGCTCAATCTAACAATATTACTAGCGCAATTTCTACAGCTACAGCATTGCCACCAAGTCCCCATAAAACACCGGTAGCTTTGATAATTTTTGCTGTTGCTATGTTGCTTGTTTCTGTAACACTGGCAGTATTATTAGTGATATTTTATGGCCAAGCTCAAGATTATAAAAATAACAGTGATAAAAAATCGGAAATAGCCGTAAAAACAGCTTTAGAGAATCAGGATAAAACCCTAAAAGAGCAGTTTGCCCAAGCCGAGAAAGAGCCTCTCAAAGAATATGTTACACCTAGTAGCGCTGCAAGTGTAAAGATAGTTTATCCTAAAACCTGGAGTGTTTATGCTGTAGAGGGCAGAGATGGCAATACTGTAAATAACTATTTTCACCCGAATTTAGTTAACGACACCAACAATAACAATAATTTGTACGCCTTAAGACTAGAGGTATTGGACCGAGTTTATACAACAGTTATCAAAGAGTACGAGTCGAGTGCAAAAAACGGTAAAGTTAAAATTTCACCATTTGTAGCAAAAAATGTTAAGGGTGCCGAAACCGGTATTAGGATAGATGGCGAAATTAACAACAATGTACAGGGTTCTATGGTGGTGTTGCCGGTAAGGGATAAAACAATCAGAATCTGGACCGAATCCGGTAATTACACAGACGATTTTAATAAATTTATTTTAGAAAACCTAACATATAACCCATAATATTTGTTATAATATTGGTATACAAATAGAGGGTAAAAATAGCAGTCGGTGGTATGCTATCAATAGGGTAATAGGGGCTTAAACAAAGGCTTATGCAAACACACAATTCGGCTACAATACTTTACGAACTGCAACAGATATTAATTCAAATTAAAAACAGTAGCGAACTATCGGATATCGAACAGAGACAATTGGCAAACGATTTATCTAAACATGGGCTTAATTTGTTGCATTATGCATTATTTGCAATGGAAAATAATCAGTTAAAGTTGGATTTTACTAGCGTGTCGGCGGCTGCGGCGCTATATGATGTAACTCAAGATATAAAGCCGCTAGCATCGAACTACAATATTGAAATGCACTTTAATGCGTCGCCAAACCTAGAACCAGTATATACAAACGAACAATACTTAAAAGGTAGTATTTATGGCTTACTGGCTGGGATAATTACAGGCAATAATCATAATCGCGATACAGTTAAATTAACAGTTACCGTACAGCAAACAAAACCATTTATACAGAGAATTGGTGTTTATTCTGATTCTGCATTAATTACAACCAAATTAGTTAGGCCGGTAAAGACCACAAGGGTGACAAGAATGACCAGGCCAGAAATTACACACACTAGCGGTCTTGGATTTACGGTTTCACAACTATTAACAGAAAGACTACAGGCGCATTTTGAGCCTTTTTGCCACAAAAATAATAAGGGCATTGGTTTCTATTTGGCAGAATCAAAACAACTTAGTCTAATTAACTAGTTTATGATAGTAGCTTTAGAGCCAGATTTGATTACCCGACGGCAACTAATTGCCACCGCCGAATCTTTGGGTATCACACTAACGGTTTTTAATGATCCAAAACTATTAATTCAGTCGCTAGATAAAGTTATGCCAAGTGTTTTAATAATCGAACCCCAAACAGCACCGCTTAGTGGCATAGCCCTTTTGCAAGAATTCAGAAGTTACGAGGATTTGGCGACTATACCAATAGTCATATACAGTCTAGTTCCAGAGGCAAACTTTAGGTTAACTGCCAGTGAGTGGGGTCTTTTTGGTGTTAAGAAATACTACCATAAGTCATCAACATCTATGAAACATATGTTAAATTATGCCAGATCTCTTAAGTAGCGGTTAAGATTATCAAATATGAAAATAAATAAATATCGAACTATTGTTCTAAGTAGAACTAACTACGGCGAAAGTGATAGGATTGCCACCTTACTTACAAATGATGGTCATAAAATTAGTGTAATTGCAAAAGGCGTTAGAAAGCCCAAGTCTAAACTGGTTTGTTCTGTAGAGCTTTTTTGCGTGTCCGACATTACAACAGCTAGTGGCAAGAGTAGTTTAGCAACTATCACGGGTGCTAAATTACATAAGCAATACACCGGCTTTTTGAATGATCTAGAAAAGGTACATTTTGCCTACGATATTGTTAAATATATTAATAAAACTACAGATGACAGCTTAGAACCGGCTTTTTTTAATATCTTAAATAGCGCACTGGAATCTTTACATCAAGATATACCCTTAACTTTGGTTAGCTTGGTTGCTTGGTCGCACTTATTGCAGTTGCATGGCAGTGGTTTGCAACTAAAAAAACAGACAACTGGTGCTGGCTTTAAAGAGGGTGCAAGTTATGCATTTGATTACGAAAACGGTGGTTTTATAGAAAGTGAGTCAGGCGTTTTTAGCCCCGAACACATTAAGTTGGTCCAATTAGCCCAAAAACATAGCGCCAAACAGCTAACAGTTGCCAAAGATGCTGCCAATTTTGCTCATGATTTGCACCCAACTATAAAAAAGTTTGTAGAAACTACCTACTAACAGATATACTAGCGATATGAGATATGAAATAGTGAGACGGGAAGATGCGAAGCCCAATCAAGTGAGTGCTGTCAGACCTCATGTCATTAACAGACTGTTAGGAATATTCAGTATATATTTAGTTGACACAGAAGCGCCAGAACTCTTAAGTACATCGGTAGAGCCTGATGGCTTATGGGTAGTAGTTACTTATGGCAATCCTAAAACAGGTAAAACAACTCATCAGGTTAAAGCACCTAAAGGGCCGAGAATCTCGAGCGTACTGGAGGTATTAAATGAATAATCAAAGTATAAAACTTGAAGATATTGTTAGTTTGGCAAAGCGTCGTGGGTTTATATACCAGGGTAGTGAGATTTATGGTGGCGAATCTGGGTTATATGATTTTGGCCCTTATGGCGTGGAATTACTAAATAACATTAAAAAGTCATGGTGGAATCGTAATGTTTACCAAAAAGAAAATTATGTAGGTTTAGATTCGGCAATGTTTAAACACCCAAAAGTGTGGGAAGCATCTGGTCATGTCGGTGGGTTTTCAGATCCTTTGGCCGAATGTAAAGAATGTCATACTCGAATCAGGGTAGATAAAGAGCTAGGTTCAATAGATGTAAAAGCAGATGAGAAAATGTCAGAAGCTGAGCTAAACGAGTTATTCAACTCAAATCGTGATAAGATAAAGTGTCCAAAATGCGGCAAAATGAACTTTACGGAGGTTAAGGCGTTTAATTTATTGGTCAAATCTAATCTTGGAGATTTTACCGGAAAAGATGAAAGGCCAGTTTACTTACCTGGCGAAGCTTGCCAAGGAATATATCTGAATTTTAAAAATGTCGTAGACACCACGAGAATGAAAGTACCTTTTGGAATT
>JALOQO010000043.1 GCA_025453305.1 Patescibacteria group bacterium
TGACGGGCTGGGAACTGGGTAATGGGGAAGGATTATTTGACTTCATATTTATCTCTCACAGACCTAATGAGTGCATTTATTAATTTTTGGTTAGTAACTATTTTTGAAAGTAAATCATCCAATTCTTCTTTACTAATATACCCAAGCTTATTAGAAAGATAGCAAAAACTTTTTACTTCTAATAAGGAACCGTTAGCAATTTTATAAAACTGTATCTTTTCTTTATAACCATGCCTACCATAACCTTCGGCTAAATTGGCAGAAATAGATGACACTGCTCTTTTTATTTGACTGGTTATGCCAAATAGCTCATCTTTTGGAAAGCTTTTACTCATTGAATATATTTTAACAGCTAAATCTATTGATTTCTGCCAAGCCTCTAGATCCTCGAAGTTGTTTGTGCTGTAATTTCCCATTTCCTATTACCCAAACCCCACTCCCCAATTATTTGGCTCCAATTTCCCATTTCCTATTACCCAAACCCCACTCCCCAATTATTTGGCTCCTCGGCCAAAAAGGACATCAATTACTGTTCGGAATAGGATTTTAATATCTAGCCAAAAGCTCCAATTTTGAACATAGTAAAGGTCTAGTGCACGGCGTTCATCAAAGCTAATATCTCGCCTACCCGATATTTGAGCTAACCCAGTAATACCGCTTTTTACACTTAAAATAAGATTTTTATATGGGTAATTTTGGAGTTCTCTAGGCACTAGTGCACGGGGGCCAACTAGGCTAATATCACCCTTAAAAACATTAAATAATTGGGGTAGCTCATCTAAACTAGTTTTGCGCAAAAAAACACCGACTTTGGTTACGCGGGGATCATTTTTTAAATAATCACCGTTTTTACGATAAAGCTTGGCTAGCTCTGGCGAACCCATTTTGGCAAAAGCTTCTTCTGGTAGTAAGCCGGAGTATTTGCGGTTGTGAGATCTAAACTTATAGATATAAATTTTTGTATCGAAACGACTCAATCTTTCTTGCTTAAGTATAGGATTGCCACGATCTTCTAACCAAATTAATAAAGCAAATAACAAATAAAAAGGTGATAAAACAATAATCACCAAACCACTCGATACAATATCGAATAAGCGCTTTAATATCCTACCCCAGCCAGTTAGGGCGGTTTGGTGCACAGACACAACCGGTAGGCCTTGAAATAGCTCTACATCGATATTATTACTTAACATTCCGGCATGAGAAGGTATGTATTTGTAAGCTATATGGTGTTCTTGGGCATATGATAAAACTTCGTTGGCGATACGGCTATCGTCGTCTAGACCGGTTACCAATAGAACATGAACATTGAGTTTATTGGTGTTTTCTAGTGCATCTTGATAATTTGTATAAATTTCAAATGGTGACTTGCCCTTTACAATCTCTTTAGTAGCTACGGCTACTACTTTATAGCCAGTTTTGGATGGTTTGGTTAAAGAATGAGCGATTTTGTGCATTGATTCACCAGATCCAAAAATAAGAACATTTGTAACCCCAAAACCGGTACGCCAAAGATACATTCGGCCGGCTCTTAGCAGGGTTCTTTCTAGCACAAGTAACAACAGCCCAATTACCAAACCATAAAGTGGCACCAACCTAGCAGGGAAAATCGGCTCGTTTGATATAAAATCGTAGGTAATAGCGGTCATCATACCAAGAACAGTTCCTACCGTTAGTAAGCTAATTTCTCTCCACCTATATTCGTAAACATTTCGTCTATATAACCCCAGCAGTGCAAATATAATAATCCAGGCAAACAGTAACACCAGCCATGTTTTAAAATATTGATCAGATGGTATTTGATTAATTAGACTCCTGCTATCTAACGATACCCTAAGAATATAGGCCGTTACAAAAGCAGTTAAGAGCGCAACAAAATCTCCAACAACCAACACCGCAGCATATAGAAATGATCTACTATTTTTCATACAAACTAATCTTTAGTATAGCGCTTTTTAGTTTTTGATGCTGAAACTACACTGGTTGCTCCTAGCGCTATTCCAACCCATAACCATATATACACAACATTAATGTAGCTTCCAAAGAACAAAAATTGTACCGCAAAAGCTACCAGCCTACCGTTCATCATAGATGCCTCTAGGCTGTTTGCTTTTATAAGTGAAACAATCGCAGACCCAAATATTAGCAATAATGCTACTAGGCCAAAAATACCTAGTTCTGCCAAAAAAAGTACATAAAAAATGTAAACCGTTAAGTTTTCTGGCGCCGATATATCTATGTTATTTACAACATATGGCCCTAAGTTACCCAATCCAACCCCAGCTAATGAGGTTATTATCGTAGAAGCCCAGGCTTTTAATGCTAATTGTGCAGCACTTGTCCGTTCTTGGTTAGACGATTCAATTAAACCCGGACTCACAAAAGATTCTTCTGGTGCGGCTTGTTGCATTTGGTTTTGATTATCTGTATCCGGTAAACGGGATTCTGGTAGGTTAATAACCCCTAGTGTTAAATGTTCGGTAATACTGTCTAGTGTTTCGTAAGAGATATTGGGCGAATCATTGTATCTAATAGTAGCCATTAATATTAAAGTCCCAAGCGACAAAATAATAGCAATAAAGGTTACAAAATATATAGCTAATAATTTTTTAAATGTTATGTGTTTTCTGATTAGTAAAGCTATTCCAATAAAAAATATAGTCGATGCGATAGCTATATAAGCTCCGCGAGAAAATGTTAAGCCTATGGTAAAAATACTAGAAATTAAAGATATCCAACCAAGTGGATTTGACTTTTTTATTACGCTATATAAGCCGGCGAATACAAATGGAATCATAGCGTTGGCAAAAAATTGTGGCTCGGCGGAAAATCCATTTATCCTAGGAAAGCCAAATACTTCTGCGGCGCAACCGGGGCATAGTATCCCTAGAGTTTGGTTAGTTAAAGTAAATATTATTAGTTGCACCAAAGCTACCACCCCATAAATCACAGAAGCATATAGCATACCCTTTAGTACTATAGACTGCCTGTTTTTAGAAAATTCATGAGCAGAAAACCACCAAGCAGCTATTAAAACTAACAATAAAACCAAGAAAGATCCAGCCATTAAAAGGCTTCGCTCTGGGTAAATTGCCCTAATTAACCCTAAAAATATTAGAAATACTATGGTTATTACACTATAAAATGCAATTGGGTGTGACGACTTAAAAAACGATAATCCACTTTTATATATTGGCTTAATACACAGAACAATAAATATAATTGCCAGCAGTTGGTACAATCCTATTCTAAAAGAGCTAAAATTATATAAAGGCGTAGATAAACTGGGATATTTTGATAAAGGTGCCAATACTAACAAACTAGTAAATAAAATAAAACGCCATTGGGAAACTTTTTTGGGGATATTCACATTGTCTATTGTATAGCTATGCGCTGTGATACACTAGTACAATAGAACACTTTACAAACAGTATGCGTATCAATAAAAGAACTAAAAAACTTATAACCCAAGCAGTAGAATATATGATAGCCGGTGGCGCGTGGTTTTGGAGTGGCTATATAATTATAGTGATTTTAGATGATTATATTCCGCTTTTTTGGGCAAATTTTATTGGTAATGCCGTAGGTATAACAATTAACTTTTTGCTAAATAAGTATTGGGTATTTAAAACCAAGAAGCAATCTGACTTACTTAACACTACCTGGCGATATGTAGTATACACTGCATTAAATGCCTTTGTATTAAATTATTTAATACTAAAAGGTCTTAGGACTATTGGTATAGAACCAGAAATAGGGCAATTTATTGCCGCAGGGTTCTTTACGTTTTGGAACTTTATTTGGTACAATTTGTGGGTTTTTAAGGGCCAAGATAAACCTATAAAAAGGATAAGACACCATGCCTAGTGCGGTTAGGCCAACTAAAAAGCAACAAGAGCTACTGGTGTTTGTTAGAGATTTTATTGCTGAACACGGCTATAGCCCTAGTTACAGAGAAATCATGAACGGATGCCACTATACATCGGTCGCTACGGTTGCGTTACATATAAATAGCTTAATTGCCAGGGGGCATATTGTTAAAAGGGGCAGATCGGCCAGGTCTTTAGAGGTAGTATCAACGGGAATAGAGCCTATAGAAACCGATTTTAATAGTGAGATTAGCGCCACCCAAGAAAAATGGTTGGTAGATTTTATTACTGGTAGATTTTTACAAGCAGAATCTAAATCTATTATTGAGCAAAGCGAGATAGATGAATTATATGTTTTGGTGGGGGCCTTAAAAGTAATGGGCCTAGAGGGTGCGGCAATGAGCTTTATTCCTAGACTTACAGCAATTAAGAATAAGTAAAATACGGGATTGGGGCATGGGAACTGGGTAATAGGATATTAGATGCTGGATATTTGGCGGGGGATGTAAATTAGGTTATTAGGTTATGGTTGCCCTGCTTGGAATCTATGCGGTTTTTTACAGCCTCTAGTTGAGTAAGGGGGTTTTCGATATCTTTCAGAACTAATTCTTTATCTATCTTAGGTATAGTTAGGTATACATCGCCATAATTATGTTTTACTCCCCATTCGTTCTGTATCATACGAACAGATATTATTGATTCATATCTGTATATTTCTTGCGATTTTCCACCTTTACCCTCTTTTTTGTGTAGAATTATTGATTCTGGAGTTAGTTCGTAATATTCTGTTAGCCAGTCACCCCATAATTTTAATGAACCTAAGCCCCAAGCGCCGATCATTAGTACCCAAACAAAAAATATTAAAGAATAACCACTGGGGCCTACTAGTTTAAAAATTCTCCACAAAAGCCAAGAACTAAATAGCGCAATCAGAAATGCCGAAATACCTAAGGTGAATATTTTAACCTTAACGCTATATGCACTACGGTTTATTGGTTCGACATTTTCCACGAAAATTTTTTATTCTTTATTGTATGTATCGTTGTTATTCTTGGGTGCTCCGTATTCGGTTGTCCAAGAATCTAAATAATAATCTTTATTTGCAATATATTGTGTGGCGAACCCAAATATAAATAGTACTACAGTGGTAGTTACCCATATCCAAGAATTTTTAACAGCTTCTGTTGCTGTTATGTAGTCGAAAGAAGATAAATTTACCTGATTAAACACCAGCATTATTCCGTTAACCAAAACTACCGCCCCGGCTAACGATGTTAAACCAATTAATAAATATTTAGCCGCGTTAAACCCAATAGTAAGCAGTGCAAATACAACACCCAAAGAAATGCCAACAACAGCCGATAAAAAGCCTTTATCTAAACCAATTAAGGCCATAAAGCTGGTTCCAAGCCAATAACCGGCGCTTGCCCCAAGCAATACAACCGCTAAGCTGTAAAAGAAATAAGCAAAGATAGCAAAAACTACACCAATTATTAGACCTATAAAGATACCCATTGAAGTGCCCAAGAATGCCTCGCCAAATGCGTCGGCCGCACCGGCAGCTCCAAGTGTAAAACCGGCAAAGAAACCCCAAAGGGGAAGTACTATTCTCGCAAGCCTATAACCAGAAATAAGTATAAGCCCACCAATACCAATCGCTAATATACCAAACAAAATATCCATATAAAGTTCCTCCTTAATGACTATATTGTATATCTTTTTATAGTTTTTTGTTTAAAATATTTAATTGATGATTGACCAAAAGGGTAAAAAACTTTTATACTAACACAGTTACGGGTAATACCTGTATGTTCTTTTAACTATAATTCCTGGTTGATACCAGGATATTCGGGAGTAGTCCGTCAGCTGACGGACAAGAAGCTATATAATTAAAGAATGTACTATGTCTACGCGTTGCATAACACTCTAATTAATAAAATTTATATTGGACAAACTAGCAACTTAAACCAAAGACTAGAACAGCACAATAAGAAATACGGTAACCACTATACTTCCAAGTTTGAGGGCGAATGGATTTTGATTTATCATGAGTCAGTCTCCACTCGCTCTGAAGCAATTAAGCGCGAAAAGCAACTTAAATCTTCTAGAGGCAGAGTGTACCTTTCAAAATACATTCCTGGTTGATACCAGGATATTCGGGAGTAGCTCAATGGTGGAGCAAGAAGCTGTTAACTTCGAG
>JALOQO010000044.1 GCA_025453305.1 Patescibacteria group bacterium
ATAATTATATGAATATTGGTTGTTTCTGGGGTGTTTCTTAAAATATCCAAAACATCAAATCCGCTAACCTTAGGCATCATCGCATCTAGCAGTATAAGATCAGGTTTGAACTCAATAGCCGCCGCTAAGGCGTCTTCTCCGTTAGGAACCCGGCGAACAGTAAAGCCTTCTGCATCTAGCCGTGTTTGATAGACACTCGCTAGGCCTTCATCGTCTTCTACTAATAGTATTTTTTTACCCGTTGCGTCTGAATGTTGTAGATCCATCTTATACCCCTATTATTAGCTTAATATTTACATTTTATAGCTTTTGGTTTAATAATTCTATAGCTTTATCTTTTTGCGGATCGCGCTTATTGGCAAAATCTTCTTCTGTAAGCTCTACTTTGGTATCTGGTTCTATGCCGCTTTCGTCTATGTTTTTGCCATTGGGCGTAAACCACCGTGCAACCGTAACCTTAAGTAGGCCAAAATCATAAAATACCGTTTCTTGTACACTACCCTTGCCAAATGTAGTAACCCCCACCAAATTTGCTGCATTATTATCTTTAAGCGCTCCGGCGAGTATTTCACTAGCACTGGCGCTACCTTCGTTGATTAATATTGTAGTTGGAATACCAGCCAAAACACCAGTAGTACCAGCCTTAAAGCTTTGCACAATCTTGCCATCTCTCTTTTCTTCTACAATTACCTGGCCTTTATTAAGCCACTTTTCCGACACTTTAACGGCACCGTCCAAGAACCCACCAGGGTTGTTTCTAACATCAATAATTATGCCTTTTACCCCTTTTTGTTTAAATTCCTCGGCCGCCTTATTGGTTAGCTCTACTGTGTCGTTTCCAAAATTATTTATTTTGATAACTCCAATTTTGCCGTTAGATTCGTAGCTGGTTTCTACACTAGGGATATTAATGGTTTCTCGCACAATGTTAAATTCTAATAGTTCGCCGCCTCTGGCTACACCCAACTTTACGGTTGTGCCCTTTTCGCCGCGAATTCTCTCTACTGCCTCTGCGGTACTAATGCCTATTGCATCTTTGTCGTCTATTTTAATAATTGCATCTTTAGCCCTAAGCCCAGCCTTTTCGGCGGGTTTTCCGCTAAGCGGAGTTTCTATAATTACATATTCGCCATCTTTTGCTAGCTGTGCCCCAATGCCTTCAAAGGTGCCGTTTAACTGATCTTGAAACGCACTTGCTTCTTCTGAATCTAAAAAGGCGGTGTATTTATCACCTGCAGCCTCTACTAAGCCTCGTTTCATACCAATAATTAGTGCTTGATCATCTAGTTGGCCATCAAATTTTTGCCTTAAATCGTTATAAACTTTGTCTACGGTAGAATAATCAAGCCGGTTTGGTAAATCTTTGTTGGCGTTTACGGCAATTCTGCTAAACGAAAATGCCCATGCGCCACTACCAAACTGTAAACCGGCAAAAAACACAAAAATAAAACTACCCGCCAATACAAAACCGGTAACAAAAGACTTCTTTTTAGACTTTTTTTGTATTGCTCCCATAATTAGTATCTATTATACATTAATCTGATATCTAAATCTATAACTGGTTGTGCTATACTTTTTAATCAGTTATGCCAGTAAAAATTAATCGTCATATGCAGCAAAGCCCAGAGTGGACAGAGTTTAAAAAGTCTTTGGGTAAAACAATAATCAGCAACCATGGTTCTGGGTGGCTTTATAATGCCTATATAGAACGGGGAGATGGCCGATTTGGTAAATATTTTAAAAGACTATATTGCCCCTATGGCCCAGCCGCCACAAACAACAGCGCATTTAAAGAATCATTAGACAGCCTAACTAGTTATGCAGTAAATCATGATATCGATTTTGTTCGAATAGAATTAACCAGCAACCAAGACTTTGCAAATATCGCAAAAACAAACGGTTTTAGCAAAGCTAGCCGTTTGTCTCAACCCGATTTAACTCTTAATATAGACCTTTCTCAAGAAACAGACTCAATATTAGGAGCAATGTCAAAAACCAATCAATACCTGTGGCGAAAAGCTCCAGATAACAATTTGAGTTTTAAAATATCTTATATGCCGTCTGCTTTAGATCCTATAGGTGTTATGATAACCCAAACCGCCCAAAGAGCCAGCGCGATTTTTCATCCGCTCGAATACTACAAAACCTTGCTAAAAGTGCTTGGGCCATCAAAAACCGCTGGTGTTGCCTATGCTTATCATAACAACGAAGTTGTTGTGGGTGCGATATTTTTTGATGATAAGCAAGAGTCTACAAGATATTATCTGTACGGATATTCAAAAGATTCGGCTCGCAAACTAAGTGCAAATTCGCCCCTGTTAACCTATTTAATACTAGACGCAAAGTCTAATGGGCTTAAAACATTTGATATGTTTGGCGTATCGCCCGCCGATCAGCCTAATCACCGCTGGGCTGGATTTAGCAAATTTAAACGATCTTTTGGTGGCTACGAGCTAGCTTACGGCGGAACATGGGAAAAACCAATTAAACAAGTTCGCTATAGTGCCTTAAAATTTGCTCGTAAAATTTCTAAATAGTTATTCACCAAAATAGACAAACTTGGATACCGATGCCGTGCTTATAATTCGCTGTGTGTATGTACCGTCAAATCTTAAATTGTATTCGCTTATTCTAATACTTGAACCGCCATTTAACACCTCTTCTACATAGGCTACATGGCCAAAATAGCCAATCTTAAAAGATGCTGCTGCGCCAACCTTGGGTGTATAGCCCGTAGCTATCCCCTTAGCGGCAGCTCTTTCACCCCATTGGCCACCATGGCCCAAATATCTAACCTCGTTGGGGAAACCGATCATTGCTATACGCCACGCCACATAAGAAGTACAGTTTCTAATATAGTATGTCCAGGGATCTATTACACTTCCGCCACTGTTCCAAACCAAATCAGGACACACACCGTTCACTTGGCCGGTGCCCATGCAAACCGCCCCGGCATAAGGGTAACCACCGCTACCACCGCCACTAACAAATGTACTACGGCGGGCTATCTCTGCCATTATAGACCGCTGTTCTTCTATTAGCTTTTTGTTCATTTCGCGGTAGTTGGCCTCTTTTCCTTGGGTATCGGCTAATATTTGCGCCCTCTCTGCCCTGGCCGATGCTAATTGAGATTTTTGAGCTTGTTGCTGGGCTAGCAATGCTTTTTGTTCTTCTTGCTGGGTTTGAATTTGCTGTTTTAGAGCTATAACCTTTTCGGTAGATTCTTGAATACCGGCTTTTAATCTTTCTAAATAAGTTTGTTCGTTAAAATATTCGGTAAAACTTTCGCTACCAACCAATAATTCTACCGTAGAAGCCCCGCCCTTTTTATATAAAGTAATGATACTTGCTTTTAAGAGCTCTTTTTGCCTGTCTAGTTCTGCTTGGGCTTCTTTGAGCTTTACATCTAGCTCGGCAAGCCTAACATTTGTTAGCTCTATTTGGGTATTCATATTAGAAATATCTATATCTAGTTCGCCAATTTTGCGCTTTAGAGCATCGGCCTCTGACGCTAGTGCATTAGCTTGCTGATTGTTTTCTTTTATTTTTGATTCTAGTTCACGAGTTCGCTGTTGGAGTTCGGCGGTAGTTTGAGCATTGGCATTAGTATTTGTGTATGCAACAACAGAAGAAGCAGCAAACATTACTGCCGCTGCGATGATAAATATTTTTTTGGTGTTTTTGTTAATACTGCGCAGCATATTACATATACATTGTAACACCTTAGTGGCCAAAAAGTCAATATGCTTAACCTTATTTTAGGGTGAAGGGTTTAGGGTGTAGAGTTTAGAGTGAAGGGTTTGGGGACTGGGAACTGGGTAATGGGAATATACTACTAAACCCAATTTATTATTTTCCCAATAGTCAATTTCCTTATTATCCAATATCTAATATCTAACATCTAACATCCAGCATCTAGCATCCAATATCTAACATCTATCATCTAAATAAGAATTACCAGTGTCGTATTTTTAAATACCTACTTAGTGCCAGTGTACTAGATATTACACCCACCAACACACCTAACGATATCGCCCCCGCATACATTATTACCACATTAGTCGTATCTGTAAAAAAGCTGTAACTAGCAGTTAGTTCCGCTTGGGTAGATAGTTTTTGGCCCAAAGTTTTAATACTGCCATAAACCAATGATGCGGATATAATCCCTGCCAAAAATCCATAAAACCCAGATTCTACCAAAAACGGACCCCTAATATAGCCTGGAGTTGCGCCAAGTAATTTTTGGGTTCGAATTTCGTCTGCCCTGGTAAAAATGGCCATTCTAATTGTATTAAAAATGATTAGCATACTAACACCCGCAAAAACACTGGCCGCTATAATACTGGCTCTGGTAATAAACTTTTGTATAGAAACCGCTCCATCTAAAGTCTTTTTAACCTCTGTTTTACCCAAACTTACACTTTCGACGATTTCTTTGTGCCTTTCTTGTTTGGCGATATTGCCAACTTCTTCTAGTTTAGATAAATCACTCACGCCAACCTCTATAGAAGACGGCAACACCCCACCACCAATTAACGCCAAACCCTCTAGTAAGGCTGCTTCGTCAGATTGTGATTCGGTAAATATTTTTTGCGCCTGCTCTTTGCTAATATATTTTACATCTTTAACATATTTATTAGTTACGAATTCGTTTAGTAGGTCTTTCTTTTGTTGTTCGGTATAGTCTTTATTAAGATAAACAGCTACTCTTAAATTGGTAGAATACTCGGCAATTGCGTTCCTGGTAGCAACATTAAGCACAACGGCAAGTAGTACAATTACCAGCGCCACTACCATAACAGCAGTAGCAGCTATCGATAGCCAAGAGTTTCTGAAAAAGTTCTTTATACCGGCTACAAATATTCGTCTTAGGGTTATAAAATAATGCATCATCTTTTAAGCCCCCTTACACCACTGGCTTTATCACTAACCACTACGCCGTCATCTATGGTTATAACTCGCCTGTTTAATTTCTGCACAATATCTTGATTATGAGTTGTTAAAAGCACGGTTGTTCCATAGCGGTTAATTCGCTCTAAAACTTCTATAACATCCCAGGCATGTTTGGGGTCTAGGTTGCCGGTTGGCTCATCGGCAATCAGTATTCGTGGTTGCCGGGCTATGGCTCTGGCAATAGCTACCCGTTGCCGTTCGCCACCAGATAGTTCATCTGGGTAGCTATTAGCCTTATTACTTAAACCTACAATATCTAGCACCTTTGGTACGGTATGGCGAATTTCTTTGTTACCCATACCAACAATTTCTAGTGCATAGGCGACATTTTCGAACACCTTTTTGTTGGGCAATAATTTAAAATCCTGAAACACCACGCCAATTTTGCGCCTAAGCATTGGTATTTTACGATCTTTTAATTTGTCGTAGTCTATATTGCCAACAATAATTTTACCACTGGTTGGCTTTTCTTCTCTGGTTAAAAGTTTTAACAAGGTAGATTTGCCGGCGCCACTCTGCCCCACAATAATTACAAATTCTTTTGGTTCTATATGCAAAGACACACCCTTTAAGGCTACACCTTTTTTGTTATAACTTTTTGTTACCCTATCAAGTAAAATCATCTTAAACTATTATAACATAACTTTTTGTTACCCTATCAAGTAAAATCATCTTAAACTATTATAACATAATGATTATGTTTCAACTTTCTAGATGCTCAAATAAATTAAAGTGCTATTACTTATTGAAACATTATTAAATTAATTAATTAATAATTTGTATTTTAGTTGTTTTTATTATATTTTATATTAATGAGCGAGTTTCATGATAGGTGTAGTGTATTCTTGTACCCCGAAGAATCCGTATATCCTTTTACAGACCTTAGGGTTGAGCTACCTGCGCCGGATACTGATAAATTAAAGGAAAATTTACGCGAAGTTTTAAATACTATACAAAACGATGTCAATAGAATTATTGAAGGCGACATTGGTGGAGAAATAGAAGGGTTAGTGCTTGACACTGCCGCTGGAATAATAGCGCTTAACCATAGCATTACTGTTATTTTAATAGAAGAGTTTAGAAGAATGATTGCTACACCAGGGCTTGCTGGTGACCTATTTGGTTCATGCGATAAAGCACAACGAGCCGCAAAAGATAAAAAGCATATTACTGAAATGGCATTCGATCTTCCGCCAAATGAACAAAGTTGGCGTTCTAATCCAATTGTATACGCAAAAGAGCATGATTTTGATACTTTGCGCAACAGCATGTACGCAGTTGAATTTCAAATCATTGATGCTGATGGCTCGCTAACTGGTTCAACAATAATTTTACCTGTATGGATT
>JALOQO010000045.1 GCA_025453305.1 Patescibacteria group bacterium
AGGTTGCCGGAGCCCTCTCGGGCAGCCGTCTCGAGGGCAGCAAGCGCGTGGTCCACGGCTTGAACAATCTTGTGAACGGCCCGCTCGATCCATGAAACAAACCCGCGCCAACTACTCCGCCACCTTTACCACTAACATAAATTGCATCATCTATTATTCCTATTAAACCACCGCCAATTAGTGCCGCCAAAGGTAGCCAAGTCTGACCCCTATCTAGGTTTAGGGCTAAAGTAACTATAGCTATACTTACTACCATTACTATGCCGGCCATCCTGGGGATTGTTCGCTTTATTCTTTGCTGGGCTACTACCGATAATTTATCGCCACTAGTTGATAGGGTTCGATCGCGCTTTTTCCACCACTTGTACTTATAGGCAAAGTGGGTGTATATAGGTGTTAGGGCCATTGCAACAATAAAAGAAATAATGCTAAGGATCATTATGAATGCAACATGATCGGTTATGTTAGATATTTCTTGCACGATTGTATATGATATTTACCTTATTTTTTGACAAACTAAGTACAATTCTACAGTATGCAATATTGTTATAGCAATAATAAAAAACGATATATAATTGTTAACAGACTAATAAGGATTAAATATGCCAGATACTAATTTTAAATCACAATTACCGGTTTTGTGTTTTATCAGGGGGCTGCCCGGTAGCGGTAAAACCTATTTTGCGAAGCACCTTTTTGATTTTATAGAAACTGATCAAAAAATATTACTAGACCCAGATGCAACCGACTATAACAGCAAGGAGTACAAAAACCATGTTATTGAGCAAACCAAAGAAGGTGTAGACCCCAAACTGTTTCCATACAGATTCTTAAGAACTCAGGCTTACGACGCGATTGAACAACACAAAATAATAATCTGGAACCAACCCTTCTCAAACATAGATATTCTTAAAAAAGTAATAGCAAGGTTACAAGAACACGCCCAAGAACATGATACAAAACTGCAAATATTATTTGTGGAAACAGATATAGACCCTACTATTGCTTGGCAACGAGTTACGGATCGTAAAAACAAAGGTGGCCATGGTCCGTCAGAGGAAATATTTAAAACATTCGTTAACCAATACAGTTCTGTAGAAAGCCTTGGTTACCCAACCATTAGTATAGATGGCCAAAAGGATCCTGTTCTTAATATCCAACCTGTTATTTCTAAAATATTTGATTTACAAAAAACCTAACTTACAAATAATAAATAGGTGTCTTAATATGTTATAATTACCCTTGTTAATGATATTGCGGGATTCGTATAACGGCTAATATATAAGTTTTCCAAACTTAGGACGGGAGTTCGATTCTCCCATCCCGCACCACAAAGGTATTCTCACCAAAGGTGAGTCGAATCTTGATTCAAACCCCCTTAACAAACATAATATAACGGTACCTGCCCCGGTAGCTCAGTGGATTAGAGCGATGGGCTTCTATCCCACAGGTCGGGGGTTCGAATCCCTCCCGGGGTACCAATTCAATGAGCGGTGAATGTCACCGCTTTTTGAATTGGTATATTGTGTGAACTCGAACTCACGGCCAAAAAGGTCGGGGTGAAGATTGCCAGTGGCAATTTGGAAACGAATCTTCTCTTGCAAACTTGTTTGCATAGACGAAGTTCGGGGCTCGCCGAAGGTGAGTCGAAAGCTCCTCCCAGTGTGCCAAGCATACCCGTCCGTCTTCTGACGGAAGCATTATCGAAAGATAATGTTTTATATTTGGTATAATCACCATATGAGACTACTGCAGTGGAACATACTATATAAAGAGAACCCTGATTATATAATCAAGTTTATAAAAGAATATAGTCCCGATATTGTATGTTTGCAAGAGCTTGCAGTTAAGCCTTATCAATACCCTCATATATCTAATGTGGCTAGCTATATAGCTTCTAAGACAAGTATGAACTTTTACTCTGAAGAAGCGCAACGCTGGGTAGACGATATCGAGATGGACGCTACTGGTAACGGCATTTTTACAAAACATAAAATAAATCGCAAATTTGCAAAATATATCCAAGAACCAGCCGTAGGCTCTAAAGACTATGCAAATGAAGGAAGAATATATATAGAGTGCGATATAGAGATTTCAGACCAAAACTATACTATCGGCACAACCCATATGTCTTACACCCACAAATTTGAAATAACCGAAGCAAAAAAGCAAGAAGTCGACAATTTAATAGATATAATTGATATAAATAAGAAAAAATATATATTTTCAGGTGATTTAAATTCTTTGCCCAGCTCGTATACCATTAAAAGATTGTCAGAAGTGCTGACAAATTGTGGACCAAGCAATAACAAAAATACCTGGACTACTAAACCGTTTGAATATCAAGGGTTTAAAGCGAATACCTTAGATTGGAGGCTGGATTATGTTTTTTCATCTTCTGATATGTATTGCCATTCTTCTGAAATAATCAATACAAAATATTCAGATCACCTACCAATCATTGCTGAGTTTAAATTAGATACAGGGTCTTAGCATCGTATACGACAGTGTGCTAAGCATACCTGTCAGTCTTCTGATGGAAACATTATCGAAAGATAGCTTTTTTTATTTGTTATAATCAAATTTATGACAGTAACACAACCAAACCAAGATACTGCTTCCTATACTAGAATGACTGCAGAAGTCTATGATGCTATTTATTGCAGAAAAGACTATAAAGCAGAAGCAGAGGCTTTAAAAGATTTTGTATTAAAGTATAAAGAATCAAATGGAAACGAATTACTGGATGTTGCATGTGGAACAGGTCTTCATTTGCCTTATTTAACTGACGCCTTTGCAATCACTGGCGTAGATTTATCAGAGCAACAATTGGAAGCTGCCAGAGAAAGATTACCGGATTTAGAATTTACTCAGGGAGATATGCGTAATTTTTATCTTAATAAGCAATTTGATGTTGTTACTTGCCTGTTTAGCTCTATTGGTTATGTGCATCCTTACGAAGAGCTTGTTAAGGCAATAGGAAATATGAACAAGCATCTTAAACCTGGTGGAGTAATGCTTATAGAGCCATGGTTACAACCCGGAGTATTTGACCCAAATAGGCCTCCTCATACGGAAGTCGGTGAATTGCCAGAGAGAGGTATTAAGGTTACTAGAACTGGTACTAATAGCCTTGATGGTAACATTTCTATACTTACGCTACATAATCTAGTAGAAAGTCCTGATGGGAAATACGAATTCACAGAAGAGCATAAACTAGCTATGTATTCAAAAGATGAGCTAGCTAGTGCATTTAAAGAAGCTGGCCTAAATATGGAATGGCAAGATCAGGGATTATCAGCTAGAGGCCTCTGCGTTGCCGTAAAACCAACTGACTAACAATACAAAAATATTAATCAAAGCATAGTCCTGACTTAGTATGCGACAGTGTACCAATGAAAGGGTCGGTCTTTATGACCGGTTTTTTCATTGGAAAATCTTTTTGTTATTATAAAATAATGAAAACTGTGCTTTTTGTACCCAGCTATATGGAGGATATCAATTCAAGAGACTATAAAACACTCATAAAAAACCTAGGAGGTAATGGTTATAAAATAATCTTCGTTTCAATAAACTGGAAATATAAAACAATAGATGATTGGATAAAAAACTTAGACGATGAATACAATAAACATGAAACCGCAAACACAATTCTAGCTGGTTTTTCTTATGGTGCTATGACCGCGTTTATGGCAGCCACAAAAAGAAACCCTGCTGAGCTTTGGCTGTTTTCTTTATCGCCTTACTTTAAAGAAGATATTGAAAGCCCTAAAATGAGGCCAGCATGGTTAAGATTGATTGGTAAAAAACGAGTAAAGGCTTTTTCTGAATTAGTGTTTAATGATTTATCTAATAAAATAAAGTGTAGGACACTCATATTTGCAGGACAAAAAGAAATGGATAAATACCCTGGGCTTAACTTTAGAGCCAAAGATGCCCACAAAAAAATAAAAGAAAGTGAATTATTTATAGCTGAATATGCCGGGCATGATGTAGCTCATCCAAATTATATATCTACAATTATCAAAGCGGTTAGTATTTCCTAGTATCTCTGTTTTTAAAATAACAATTATAACTTTTGGTATAATTCTTTTTATACCTAAACCATTCGATTATTTGTATTTCAAGATATTGAGTAATGTTTATTAATTTAATTTAACTGTGTTAGGAATATATATTTTAATAAATAATTACTAACCAGTCTATTTTAAGGTTTGTGGTATCATTTATTAATGAAACCCACTAAAAAAGCACTTGCTCTTGTAATTAAAAATGATTTAGGTGAGATACTGATTGTTAAAAGACCAGATACCGAAAAGGGCCCGATTGCTGGAGCTTGGGGTTTTCCCGCTGTAGTAATAGATGATGGCGAAAGCGAACCAGAAGCCGCAAAAAGAGTAGGCAAACAAAAGCTTGGTGTAGAAATTGAGATACTAAACAGAATAGGAGAAAAAAACGGCGACAGAGGCGATTTTATATTAAATCTGTGCGATTACAATGCAAGAATAATTAACGGCACACCTAAAGTCCCACAAGATAATCCAAATATAACACAATATACAGACTGGAAGTATTCTATGGACCCCGCAGTATTAATACCCGCCGCAAAAAGAGGTTCTTTATGCTCACAAATTTATCTGGAATCAATTGGCATATCCTGGGATTAATACTAATAAACTAGCTACTTGATATAATTCAGTTATGCAAGATTTAAATTTATATTTTAAATTTAAAGACACTAGCTGCAAAAGAATCGATAACGATGATATACCTTATGTAGTTAATTTGATCAATAAAGAGTATTCGTATCAAGATGAGTATAGGAACAAAACTAGAACCAGCATAAAACATCTATCCGAACTAATTGAAAGTACCGAGTTTTATGTTTTTACAAAAGATGACAGCATTATTGGTTGTGTATATATAGAATTTCAAGAAGCTTATAAACCCTACTTTGGGCTATTGACGGTGAGTAAAGAATTCCAGGGACGGGGTTTAGGAAGGCAGATTACAAAATCAGTAGAGCAATATTGTAAAAGTGTAGGTAGCAAAGAACTCTTATTAGCATATATGCACATTGAACCGTGGCTTAAAGATTATTACACAAAAATGGGATTTAAAGAAAATGGCGATGTCTGGGACTGGGATGGTATAAAATTAATAAATATGAGCAAAAAACTATAAATTTAGAATTTTTATTGATAAAAATGTCAAAATTATTCTCAATTATATGAAATTAAAAATGAAGCTAGAAAAGGCCGATATAATTATTGGGTTAGAATCAAAAGAGGCGAAAGTTACCGATAGATGCGCTGAACTTTAGAGTCAAGGATTCTCAAATCTTTGCTCTTGTTCTTCAAAAATTCTAATGCATCTGCATCGAAAGAAGGAGCAACTATTACTTCAACAAATTTACCTTTGAGAAAAGAAGCTGTTTCTAAATCTACTTTTCTCGTAAAAGCTATTATACTGCCGTATGCTGACACTCTATCCCCATCCCAAGCATTTTTCAATGCGTCAAGTAGAGTTTCTCCTGTAGCAATACCACAAGGATTTAGATGTTTTACAACAACTGCGGCGT
>JALOQO010000046.1 GCA_025453305.1 Patescibacteria group bacterium
TGCCGCCGTTGCAGCCCAGTCGGATTGCGGTTACGTCACGGCCCCCGAAGAGCATGCAAAACCCAATGGGCGAACCATTCAACTGGCTGTCGTGCGCATGCGCAGCACCGGCAAAGGCTCTGCTGCCGATCCCTTGTTCGTCGAGCAGGGTGGTCCGGGCGACTCCACCATCGGCGTGATTGTCGATCAGGCTTTCCCGGCGTTCCCCGAGCTGAAGGCTGTTCTGAAGGGCCGGGATCTGGTCTTCGTCGAGGAGCGTGGAACACGCTACTCCAAGCCATTCCTGTCTTGTCCCGAGTACGACGCGAGGAACATCGCCGTCGCCAAAGGGGAGCGGGCATACACCGATCCAAGCTGGTTCAAGGCGTGCAGCGAGCGTTTCAGGCAGCAGGGGATCAACCTCAATGCTTTCAACACCCGCGAAAACGCTGTTACCACTGTGGTACTTGGCAATATTATTAATAAGCTCGGTAATTAGAACTGTTTTACCAACACCGGCACCACCAAATAGCCCAACCTTACCGCCTTTTGTTATAGGGCAAATTAAATCAATAACCTTAATACCGGTTTCGAGTATTTCAATCTTACCGCTTTGTTCGTCTAGTTTGGGGGGCTCTCTATGAATACTGGCAGTTACTTTGGTTTTTGGTTGTGGCTTTTTATCTATAGCATTGCCAACTACATTAAACATCCGGCCCAAGGTTTCATCGCCAATAGGAACAGAAATAGGCGCACCAGTTGCGACAACTTCTTGGCCCCTTTTAACACCGTCTGTGCTGTTTAAGGCAACTGCTCGCACAGTTGTTTCACTTAAATGCTGGGCTACTTCTAAATAAATTTCGCTGTTGTTATGTTTGATTATTAAAGCATCGTACAAAGCGGGAAGGCTATCGGCAGAAAATTCCGCATCAACCACTACCCCGATAACTTGTATTACTTTCCCTTGTTTTAATTCTGTTGCTACTGCCATATATACTCCTTATTCTTCATCATTAGTATCATTACAAAAATCACAATCTCCTTCGAGATCAGCCGAAACTAACATAGCAAGCCAATCTAGCTCAAAAAACAAATCATTTGTTAAATCAGCATTGGTTAATCCTAGCTTTTCAAGAGTATCTTCAAGTAGGTTTCCACCGTCATGACAATAAGTTCCGGGATTAGTAGCTAGTAGAACTTCAGTCATAGTTTGTTTAATATATGGGACAAGGCTGTCTAAATCTTCTTTAGATATAGCTTCAAGAATTTTAATACGAATTAAACTAGTTATACCTTCAGCGACTCTATTATGTAAATTATATATTTTTTGCCGTTCTTCTTTTGGAGATTTTATAGTCATCTTATGGCCTCGGCGCCGGCGCTGATTTCGGCAAGTTCTTGCGTAATTTTGGCCTGACGGGCATTATTAAACATTAGTGTTAAGTCATCGATTAGTTCAGATGCATTATCGGTGGCGTTTTTCATGGCCAACATTCTAGAGGCTTGTTCACTGGCACGAGATTCTAGCATATATTGTAATATCTGGGCTTCTAGAATACGGCTAACAGCTTTTTCAAAAACCGCTGTTGCATTTGGCTCGAAAGATCTATCAGATACCTTAACTTCACTTTTTTCTATCGGTAGTAGCCGCTCAACAATAACTTCTTGTTTGATAGTGCTTACAAAATTAGTATAGATTACCGTAACATTAGAAACTTTTCCTTGGTTAAACATATCAAATATAGTATTTATTAATGGCTGTACTAAATCGATATCGATATCCGCAACATCTTGTTCATATGCACCCAAAGATTCTATGTCTTTTAATCTGGCAACAAATCTAGATGCATATTTTCCAACCGTAATCACATACTTATTACCATCTTTTTCCTTAAGACTAGCAGTAAGTGCTTTTAATACATTTGTATTATAAGCACCCGCTAGGCCCCTATCGCTACTAATTACAATTGTTAGATTATCTAAAGTGTTTGGTGCACTAAATAAAGGGTTAGATAAAGCATCGGGGTGCCACGCCAGACTAGCTAATAACTGTTTGGCGGTAGCAATAAATTCTTTAGGCCCAACTGCAGCTTCTTGTGATTTACGAAGTTTACTAGCAGCCACCAGTTGCATAGCTTTAGTTATCTGCTTTGTATTACTCACAGATTTTATACGATGTTTAACAGCTTGTTGGCTAGCCATAAATTATCGCACCTTCTCCTTACCGTAGGTTCTAGCTATGGTTTCGGCTTCTTTAACAATCGTTTTAACATCTGATTCGTTAGGTTTGTCACCGTTATCTAGGGTTGTAATAAGCTTTTTATTACTCTTTTTAAGATTAGCAAGAATTCTCTCTATAGCTACTTTTGCCTCGCTTTCAAACAGGTGGTCTAGAACGCCACTTGTAGCAACTGTAATAATAATCACTTGTTCGGCTACGCTGTATGGCTGATATTGTGGTTGTTTTAACACCTCTGTTAATAGGCGACCTCTTGCTATTCGCTGTTTGGTTTCGTCATCTAAATCGCTGGCAAATTGGGCAAAACTTGCTAGCTCCCTAAACTGGGCTAGCTCAAGTCGTAAAGTGCCGGCTACACTTTTAGTAGCTTTTGTTTGGGCGGCACCACCAACACGACTCACACTTAAGCCAACCGATATTGCTGGGCGAATACCTTGATAAAACAAATTAGTTTCTAGGTATATTTGACCATCGGTAATAGAAATAACATTAGTAGGTATATAGGCACTAACATCACCGGCTTGTGTTTCGATTATTGGAAGGGCAGTTAAGCTACCAGCCCCTAAATCATCTGATAATTTAGCAGACCTCTCTAGAAGTCTTGAATGCAGGTAAAATACATCACCTGGATATGCTTCGCGTCCAGGTGGCCTACGGAGCAGTAGTGACATTTGGCGATATGCTACAGCGTGTTTAGATAAATCATCGTAGATAATTAGGGCATGCTGTTTATTGTCTCTAAAATATTCGGCCATTGTTGTGCCGGCATAGGGTGCTAAATAAAGTAAACTCGCTGGGTCCGACGGACTAGTGGCAACTACTATGGTCTGCTCCATCACTCCTTCGTCTTTAAGTTTTTGTACCAATGCCGCTACTTTGGCGCTTTTTTGACCAACCGCAACATATACATTAACAACACCAGTTTTTTGCCTGGCTTGGTTGATCATGGTATCTATTGCGATGGCTGTTTTACCGGTTTGTCTATCACCGATAATAAGCTCTCTTTGGCCTCTTCCGATAGGTATCATTGTATCAACGGCAATTACACCGGTTGCTAGTGGTTCGTGTACACTTTTTCTATCCATAACCCCAGGGGCTTTGCGTTCTACCGGAGCCGTTTGCTTTGTGCTAATCGGCCCAAGCCCGTCTAAGGGCCTACCTAATGGGTCTACAACTCGCCCGACCAGTTCTGGGCCAATCGGAACCTCTAGAGTAGTACCTACTAATGAAACTCTGGCTCCAGCCTTCACCTCTGTATCGGGATCTAAAAGAACAGCACCAATCTCATCTTCGTTAAGATTAAGTGCATAGGCTTGTACTGATCCCGATTTCGTAGCGATATTAATCATATCGCTAAAACCACAATTTCTTAATCCATATACCCATACAATACCGTCACTAACCCTAGTTACTACTCCCGACTGTTCGAAAGAGCTGTCCGATACTTGCATTGCAGTAATAGCATTTTGGAGTTCTTGGCTTAATTCTTTAATCTGCAATGATCCCATTTATTTCACTCCTTTACTAAAATTCTTTAACTTTTGTAATACCGAAACATCGTAAACTCCGCTAGCTGTGGTTATAACCAACCCACCAATTAAAGATTCATCAATCTGCTCAATAAGCTCAACTGTTACATTTTGTTCATATTGTAATTTAATAAAATCTATAACCCTAATTCTTGTTGGCTCATCTAGGGTTCTAGCAGTCTTTACAGTAGCAACTATGTAGCCTTTTTGTTGTAAATGCCACGATACATCACCAAGCAAATACTGGCTCCGCCGTGCTTGTTTGGTGTCTACTAACCAAGCGGCCATTTGTTCTACTAGATTTGATCTATCTAAATCTTTTTTAGTTACGATATTAGAAGCTACAAATCGAGCTACGAGTGACCTACTAAGCATTTCGCTTCTCCAGCTCTTTTTTAATCAGATCCATATCGCTAGAAGATGTAAGTTTAGACCCAATTATAATTCCTGAAACTTCGCTAACCATTCTAGCTGTTTCGTCTTTTAGCTCGGCTCTGGCCTTAGCAATATCGCTATCAAGTTTAGTTTTGGCGTCGGCTACAATCTTTTCTGCTCGCTTACCAGCACTAATTTCTGCATTATGAATTATTGTGTTTGATTCTTTTTTAGCACTTAATACTAAGTTTTCGGCATCTGTACGAGCTTGATTTAGTAGTATATCTATGTCTTTTTGGGTATTGGCGAGATCTTTTTGAGCTTTGGCGGCCGCATCTAAGCCAGACTGAACCTCTTTATCCCTAGCATCAATAACATCATATATTTTGCCAATCACAAACTTTTTTAAAAACAAAAATACCAATAAAAAAGTAATTGCCTGAAAAAGTAATATTTGCCAATCAAGACCCAAGGCGGCTATCCCTTGTGGTTGGGCTGATTCACTAGCTATATAAGATATTTGATTCACTCCAATTACCTATGTTGTAAATACAATAATTAGTACAAACACCATAATCGCATCAACTAGGCCGGCCATAATTAAACCCATTGTAAGAATCTTGCTTTGGGCGTCTGGGTTTCTACCTACAGACTGAACAGCGGCGGCACCAATCATCCCTAAACCCAATGCTGGTCCTAAAGCACCCAGTGCAATTGTTAAACCTTTTACTAATGCTGGATCAATTTCCATAACTTACTCCTTATTACTTAATTATTATTATCTCATACCTATACACTAGATGTTGCCTTGTTTTCAATAACCACATCTCTACTATTGTGATCGCTATGATCATCATGAGCCGAACCAATAGCTAAATAAGTAGAAGACAACATTATAAATAAATAGGCCTGTATAAAAGAAAAGAATATTTCCATTAATATAACGGGGAACATAGCAATTGGCGCAAAATTTCCACTAATATTCATTATCACATGTAACAAAACTTCTCCGGCGTATATAACCCCAAAAAGCCTAAAGGCAAGGGTAATCATTCTTATAAATTCACCCATAAGCTCAATAATACCAATGAAGAAGTTCATTGGATTGTACCAAGGATCCATAACGCTAAAAAAGTGTTTAAAAAAGCCTTTAACGCCCCGTTCTTTAATTGCAATCATTTCTACAGTTAGCATTGCAATTAGAGCTAAAGCTAGTGTGCCATTAAGGTCGGTTGTAAAAGGTCTAAGTAGCGCAGCTTTTATACCCTCGTCATTGGTCACATATATAGCACCCCCCATACCCGGGAGTAGCCCTCCTAAGTTATTAAGTAAAATAAATAAAAAGAAAGCTATAAATAAAGGCAGAAATTTCTTGGCCCTAGGTTCATCGCCACCAAAGCTGTTAGTTATGTTTCCCTTAA
>JALOQO010000047.1 GCA_025453305.1 Patescibacteria group bacterium
CAGTTTACTTCTACCAAAACACCTATACGATTATCATGCAAATAACTGCCTATTACACCACATCTAGCTTCTCGTTCGCCTCGTTTTTCGGCTTTGGTCATTCCCTTTTTGCGCATTGCTTCTAGCGCTTTATCAAAATCTCCGTCAGTTTCAACTAATGCTTTTTTAGCGTCTGTTATACCAACACCAGTCAGTTCTCTAAGTCTTTTAATAGTTTCGATATCTATAGCCATTTTATTCTCCTTTTACTTTTTCGTTTGCTGTTACCGACTTTTGCTTAGTAATACCAGCTTTGGCGGCATCTGCAATCAAACCCGATATATACTTTGCAGTACTTATAGAATCGTCATTTGCCGGTATTGGGTAATCAATTTTAGTAGGATTAGTATTAGTATCAACTATCGCAACTACGGGTATACCCAATTTTGTAGCTTCTTGGACGGCAATATTGTTTTCTAGTATATCGTTTATAAATAACGCGCCGGGTTTTCCGCGAAGTTCCTTAACACCTCCGTAAAGTAAATTCATAGCATCTATTTGCTCTTGAAATCTTTGAACCTCTAGCTTGTTGTATCTGCTAGCAAGTTCACTACTAGCCATTTTAGATTCTAAATCTTTAAGTTTTTTGATACGGACATTTATTGTAGAGCTGTTGGTTAGCATACCACCCAACCATCTCTCTACTACGAAAGGTTGGCCAGCAGCAACGGCTGCATCTTTTATAATGTTTGTGGATTGCTTTTTAGTACCTACAAATAAAATCTGGTGACCCTTGCTGGTTTGCGACTCTACAAAAGATAATGCCCTTTCTAGAGCATCTACTGTTTTAGTGAGGTCGATAATATGTATTCCGCCCCTTTTACTGTGAATATAAGTGGCCATTTTTGGATGCCACCGGCTGGTCTTATGACCAAAATGCGCGCCCGCTTCTAAGAGCGCCTTTATATCTAATGGCTGTGCCATAGTTTGATATCCTTTCTCTTCATTTGCGACTACCCCGAGCGGGGAGGATAAAATACGCAAATTGATTCATTAAATTAATATATCTTAAGTATAGTACCAGATACATCGGTTACAATCAAGCCCTGTATTTGGTTGACCAGATATTGATTTAGCGGTATAATCAATCTTTGACTAGAGCGATAACTGACTGCGGTACGGTTCGCCGCTAACCAGTGCTCTTAAAAATTATTTAAAGAACTACAAGGATATAACTCATGAAAAAAGATTTACATGCCAAAGATTACCGATTGGTAGTTTTCGAGGATCTTAACGACGGTACAAGAATATTAACCCGCAGTACAGTCCGAACAGAAGAGACAATCAAATGGGAAGATGGCAATGAGTACCCTTTGGTTAAAGTACACATAAGTAGTTCTAGCCACCCATTTTACACCGGCCAAGAAAAGGTTCTTGATCTAGAGGGCCGCGTTGACCGCTTTAAGGCCCGTGCGGCAGCTGCAGAAAAAGCTCTAGAATCCCGCAAAAAAGCAGCCAGCAAAACCCGCGTCAAAAAAGCTCCAAAAAGCGAATAGCTTTTTTGTAGGGTTAAGGATAAAGGGTTTAGGGGTTAGTAAATATGAGTTTGAATTCATTTAAAGATTTGGTTGTATGGCAGAAATCCAGATTATTAGTAAAAGAGGTGTACGACTTATGCTCACTCCTACCTAGTAGCGAAAAGTTTGGCTTAAGTAGCCAAATGCAAAGGTCTAGCATATCCATTCCGTCCAATATTGCAGAAGGTTATAGAAGACATAATACTAAAGAATATAATCAATTTTTAGGTATAGCGGCGGGTAGCGCAGCGGAACTAGAAACTCAATTAATACTGGTTTCTGACATATATCACCTAGATACCAGCAAAATATTAAACAATCTGGAAGAGATTCAAAAAATGTTATTTGCTTTATCAAAAAAACTTTACCCTAAACCCTAAACCCTATACCCTATATACATGGAACACAAGATTCAAGCACTAAAATCAGAACTTTCAGACTTATCGGCCCGCCTATCAGACCCGGGTATATATTCTAGCGTAGAATACCCCAAACTGGCCAAAAGGCAAAACTACCTAGAAACAACTATTGGGCTGTACGATACTTTGCAAAAATTATTAGCTCAACGAAAAGAAGTCCAAGAGCTATCGGGCGGAAATGACGAACTTGCCGAACTAGCCAAGCAAGAACTTGTAGATATTGAACATCAAATTGCAGAACTTACAGATAAATTAGATGAGGCCCTAACCCCCAAAGACCCCAATGATGAACGCAATTGCATTATAGAAATTCGTGCAGGCGCCGGTGGTGACGAATCTAGTCTTTTTGGAGCTGAACTTTATAAAATGTATAGCCGTTACGCAGAAATTAACAATTTTAAAGTAGAACTTATTAGCCAAAGCCCTAGCGAAGCAGGTGGTTTTAAAGAAATATCGTTTGCTATAAACGGCCCAGACGCCTACAAGACTTATAAATACGAGGCTGGTGTACACCGTGTGCAACGCGTGCCGGTTACCGAAAGCCAAGGTAGAATCCACACTAGCACCGCAACAGTCGCCGTACTGCCAGAGGCAGAGGAATCAGATATAGAAATAAAACCAGAAGATTTAAGAATAGATGTATACAGGAGCGGTGGCCACGGCGGACAAAGTGTAAACACCACCGATAGCGCCGTACGAATCACCCACCTGCCCAGTGGCCTAGTTGTAACCTGCCAAGACGAAAAGTCACAAATCAAGAACAAAGACAAAGCCATGGGTGTTCTGCGTGCAAGGCTATTGCAACAAAAAATAGATGATGAGCAAAAAATGTTATCAGAAGCCCGCAAAAAGCTTATAGGTAGTGGAGATCGTTCAGAAAAAGTGCGCACTTATAACTTTCCACAAGACCGTATTACCGACCACCGCATAGGTTATAGCCGTAGCAACATCCCTGCCGCCCTTGCCGGCGATATCCAAGACCTAATAGACGCCCTAGCCGCTGCCGAACGCCACGCCCTCCAAGCAGACTAAAGATTAGATGTTAGATATTAGATGTTAGATGTTGGATGTTGGATGTTGGATGTTAGGTTTTAAAGTTTGTATATTAATATAACAATTTTTTACTTAAATTAATTATTAAAAGGGTCAGACAGGCGCCAACTTTCTAAGTAATCTACATTCCCATTAATGATTTTTTCTATCTTATCTAAAGCTGATTTTTCTTTTGGTGATATTCCGTCTAGCTCTTCCGCTTTGTCGACCTTGCCCACCTTTACGACTGTTATCGTCAATGCATTAATGCGAATATGGGTATGGGTTTCTCTACACCCTAAACCCTTTACCCTAAACCCTAATATTTTGCTAATGCTTAAAAATCCCCGTATACTTAATAATAATGACGATTCAAGGGTGGATAGAAAGAACAAAAACTCACTTTGCAGATAATAATATAGACTCTGCCTGGCTTGATGCGGTGCTGATTTTAGAATTTGCATCTGGTAAGGATAGGGCCTGGTTAATGGCCCATTCAGACGACAGTCTTACACATTTGCTCACTATCCATCAACTAGAAATACTGGTAAAAGCTGTTGCCCGCCGCGCCAACCACGAACCGATTGCTTATATTACTGGTTACAAAGAATTTTATGGCCATACTTTTAAGGTAAATAATAATGTGCTGATTCCCCGCCCAGAAAGCGAAGATATTATTAATGTAATAGCTGATTTTGGTAATATTTCAGGCAAAAACTTGGTAGATATAGGCACCGGCTGTGGTGCGCTAGCCATTAGCGCCAAGATTAAACATACCAAATTAAATGTTACTGGTCTTGATATAAGTCAACGCGCACTTGACATTGCTAAACACAACGCAAAACAATTAGATGCAGATGTTAATTTTATTAGGTCTAATTTACTGGATTCGATAGAGGCTAAACAAGATATTATTTTGGCTAACCTGCCCTATATACCACCCGATTATAATCTTTCGGCGGATATTAAATATGAACCCGCTATTGCTCTATATAGCGATAACGGTGGTCTTATGCTTATAGAACATTTATTAAAACAAGCTGCTCAAAAACTAAATCCCGGAGGTTTTGTTGTGTTAGAATCTTTACCATCACAAGTTAATCGCATAAACAAAATCGCAACAAAACACGATTTACAACTAGTTAAACGAACCGGATTAGTGCAAGTTTATAAGTACTGGCCTTAAGTTAGGGACTGGGGGTTGGGGACTAGGTAATAGGAGTATAACCCCATTACCCATTACCTTTCCCCATACCCTATTTTAGTATTTCGTATTTCGTAGATTTATTATTATAATTTTTACTACCTACGAACTACTTAATACGATTTACGATATTACAGGTCTGGAGCGGCTTCTAATGTGGCGGTTGTTTTTTGATTTTGACCATCGCGGTCGTATTCGATTTCGACTTTGTCACCAACATTATAAGCACTCAAAACACTAGCTAGAGGATTATCTTGATTTACATCTTTGCCGTTTACTTTAAAGATAATATCACCTTCTTTTAAGCCCGCTTTGTCGGCGGGGCTACCGTTTATTACTGCCTGTTTGGCCTCTGCGGCTTTTAACCAAGCACCCTCATCCCTGCTTAAATCAAATCTTTGCTGTATAGCTTCGTTTATCATTACATACCTAACTCCAAGATATGGAATTTCTAATTTGCCATTTTCTAAAATACTAGCAATTTGTGGTTTAACATCGTTTATTGGAATAGCAAAACCAATATTTTGGGCACCCGATCCGGCAACTGCGGTGTTTATACCAATCACCTGCCCATTGAGATTTACCAAAGGACCGCCAGAATTTCCGGGGTTAATTGCAGCATCGGTTTGGAATAGGTTTGTTAAGGTTTCGGCAGAAGCCCCGTCGCTAGCCGTTATCGGCCTACCTAAACCAGATATTATTCCGCTAGTTACAGTATTTTTAAACTCACCCAAAGCGTAACCGATGGCTATTACCGATTCACCTACTTTGGTGTTTGCAGAATCACCCAAATTAGCCGGCTTTAGATTATTAACTCCGTTAATTTTAAGAAATGCAATATCGACACCACTGCGAGGGTCTCGAGCAATTACATCTACATTGTCATAAACCTTACCATCACTAGTAGTAACAGAAACTTTTTTCAGATTTTCGGGTATGACATGGCGATTTGTAATTACTACTCCATCGCTAGAAAGTATTATACCCGTCCCCGCTCCTTCGGAAACAGATTCACTCGGCCCAAAAAACAAATCGTCAGTAATTACCGACTGTTTAACATTTATCGATACCACGCTGGGGCTAACATCGGTGGCTAGCTGGCTAATTAGCTCACTTTGGTTAGACACAATCTGTTTAGTTGTTGCTGTATCAAACGATGTAACTCTTTTTGTGTCTATTCTATTGCCAATAAATCCACCCAGGATACCGGCTAAAAATGCTACCAATACAATACTTATCGATATTCCTACTAATTTGTTATTGTTTTTGGATTTATTTATACTGGTTT
>JALOQO010000048.1 GCA_025453305.1 Patescibacteria group bacterium
TTCCGCTTTTTGGTGCAGTTAAAATACCTGCTACATATCCTGCAGCGGCCCCTACTACTACGGCCGTTGCTACTTTGCTTCCTTTACTCATTAGTACCTCCTATTAGATTTATTACGAAAAATCTTTGTTAACCCAGACAATAAGGCTGCGGGAACGGCAGCTTTCTTAAATTGCTGACTAGCCGATTCTAGATTATTTACTAGCTCTTCGGCTCTTTCGCTCATACGATCGGCTCGCTGTGCGACCCTAATAATAATTACCATTGCAACTATACCCAAAGTTAAAAATACAGCCAATGTAATTGATAAAATAACTACTAATATTTCAAATGCGTCCATAACTATATATTTTACTCCTTAAGTCAAACAATTACCAGAGTTTTTTATCAATTATTATTAATGAGTTCATTAAGATATTTTTTAAAATCAGGTCCCAGTTCTTTATGAGCTAAACCAAAATCAACAACAGTCTTTAGGTATTCTAGTTTATCACCTGTGTCGTGCCTAACGCCATTCTTAATCTGACAACCATAAAACGAATGACCGTGCTGAATCATCGGTTGAATAATCCTATCTGTAAGGTAAAATTCTTCTGTTTTTGACAACCCCCTTAAACCCTCTTCTAGATAATTTAAAATGTCAGAAGTAAATAAAAACCCAACCACACTAGCCATATTAGAGGGTGAATTGACTTTACCTGGCTTTTCAATTACGCCACTCATTTTTAATACCCCATCGGATACAAAATCCCCCTTTAATATGCCATATTTATCATAATCTTCATCATTTTCTATTTTCATACAAGCTAGTACATTGCTCCCATACTCTTCATAACAAGCAACCATCTGTTGGTAGGTGTTTGGCTTGGAAACAAAGAAATCATCTGCATAAGTATAAATAAAAGGTTCGTTACCTATAAGGTGTGCCGCATTCATAATTGGTGTGGCGGTTCCGTAGGGTCCTTTTTGCCTTACATAGATAAAGTTAGCCAGATTTGCTACATTCTGAATATTATTAATTAGTGGTTGTTTATTGGGCCCACCTGCCTTTAAATTTAATAATAAATCTTGATTAGGAGTATCAAAATGATCCTCAACCGCCCTTTTAGTGCTGTTTACGATAAAAATTATATCTTTTATTCCAGCTTCTACTAAATCTTCTACTATATATTGAATTATAGGTTTATCAATAATAGGAAGCATCTCTTTTGGCATCGCCTTGGTTTGAGGTAAAAATCGTGTACCAAAACCCGCTGCAGCTATTACGGCCTTGGTTGGTTTTATGTATTTAGGCATATTTAGACTCCTAGTTGTTTTTTGATTAGTTGTTGGGCAACGGCTGGGTTTGCCTTGCCCTTGCTTTGCCTCATTACCTGGCCTACCAAAAAACCAATAGCTTTCATTTCGCCATTCTTAACATCGTTTGCGGCCTGTGGGTTTTCAGAAATCACTTTTTCTATGATCATTACCAACTCGCTCTCGTCTGAAACCTGTATTAGATTTAACTCTTTAGCTAACTCTAGGGGGCTTTTATTCTGCTTAATTATAGGTAGTAACAAATCCTTGGCGGCAGTACTACTAAGTTTACTCTCGTCTAACATACTAGCAAGAGTGGATAGGTGATTTATGACTGCAATTACTTCGCTCCATACAATTTCTCCATTAATTATGTGTTTTTGAATTTGCCCAACACACCAAAGCGCAACAGTTCTAGCCGTATCCTTGCCGTGTTCTTCATCTGTAATTCTAACTACATCAGCACATAATGGTTCATCTATTATGGTAGCTATCTGTGAATCATCTAGTCCTATTTGGGCAAATCTTATTCTTAAATCTTCTGGCATCATGGGCATATCGGCTTTGATTGCCTTAATATATGATTCTTCAATAACTAACGGTGGAATATCGGGGTCGGGGAAATATCGATAGTCATGAGCATCTTCTTTGGTTCGTTGACTAAATGTTTTTTGCTTAGCATCGTCCCAGCCACGAGTTTCTTGAACTATTGTTATACCTTTGTCTAGCAATTCTGATTGCCTTTTTATCTCGTACTCAATGGCTTTTTCTATACTCTTAAAACTATTTAGGTTTTTAGTCTCTGTCCTTGTACCAAGTTGGTTTTTGTCGGGGCTTACACTAACATTTACATCAAAACGCATATTACCGTGATATAAATCTACATCTGAAACACCGGCATATTTCATTAATAGATAAAGTTCATAAGCATAGGCTCTGGCCTGTTCGGCACTGTGCATATCCGGACCAGATACAATTTCTAGAAGTGGCGTACCGGCACGGTTCAAATCAACCAGACTATAATCTAGCCCAGCCGGGTGTGTGCTTTTACCAGCATCCGCCTCTAGGTGTGCTCTTTCTATATTTACTTTAATTTTAGAACCATCTTGTAGCGTTACTTCAACTAAGCCGTTGGTAATTACCGGTTTTTCATATTGGGTAATTTGGTAACCAAGAGGTAAATCGGGATAAAAATAATGCTTTCTATCAAAATGGCTTTCATTTGCAATATTGGCCTTAAGAGCAATACCGGCTTTAACCGCTTTAGGTATAACAGCCTCGTTTAGAACCGGCAAAGTACCCGGCAAACCAACACAAAGCGGGCTTATTAAACTATTTGGCGAAGCCTCTCTAGCGTCGTTATTAACACCAGCAAATAACTTTGTTTTTGTATTGAACTGAACATGACACTCTACACCAATTGTTGGATAATACATCTTTTTAGACATTAAATTACCCCTAAATCTTTAAACGCCCTCTGATATGCCCAAAGTGCTTGCTTAACTTGTTTTTCATTAATCTTAAACTTAGATTCATGTACAATTTGATTACGAACTTTGTGTGCTCGCCATAATTCATCTTTATTTTTAAGCCGGTTTTTGGCAGCTACCATTCGTTCGGCCATAGTCTCACCTTTGTAACCAAGTCCTTTTAAGGCCTCGTCTAAAAGTTTATCGGCACTCATAACGCTGGTGCTATAAGTCTTTTCATCTTTGCTCATAGCTACGATATCGTTCCATTCGTGAATAAAATGAGCCTTGTCTATGCCCTGAACCGCTGGTTTAGCCACTAGGTTTAAGAGCACTAAAACAACAACCGCAAAAACTATAACTGCAATTATAAAAGTTAGTGTCATATTAGCTCCTCGTAAGCCTTAGCCAAACTCAGTAACTGCCTGTCTTTTCTTTGCGGGGCCATTATCTGCATACCAACCGGTAAACCATCAATTTCTCCCGCAGGTATCGATATAGACGGGACCCCTGCTAAGTTTGCGCTTACAGTCATAACATCTGTTAAATACATCTTGAGCGGGTCGTCAATATTATCACCTAATTTAAATGCGGTCATTGGTGCGGTTGGACCAATCAAAAAATCTACTTTCTTGAAAACCTTATTCATTTCATCAATAATTTTAGTTCTAACTGTCTGGGCTTTTTTATAATATGCGTCATAATAACCACTAGACAAAACATAGGTGCCTATCATAATTCGTCTTTTGTTTTCTGCCATAAAACCCTTGTCGCGACTATAGGTATATGCACTTATCAAATCTTTTTGGTCTACGGCGCCCAGTCCATATCTCATTCCATCATATCGACTAAGGTTACTGCTAACCTCTGCCGGTACAATTATGTAATATACAGCTAATGCTAAATCTAATGACGGTATAGATACTTCGCTTATAGTGGCGCCTTGAGCTTTAGCCTCGTTAGCATATTCCAGTATTATCTTTTTAATAGCTGGGTCTAAGTCTTTGCCCAACCATTCTTTAACTAGACCTATTTTTACACCCTTAAAGCTGGTTTTATTAGGGATATAGCTTTCACCGTCCCGTTCTATGGTCGTGCCATCAAATGCATCCTTGCCACTCATAACATCAAGAATCAAGGCTACATCTTCTACTCTATTGGCTAAAGGCCCTATGACATCTGTAGAGCTTGCCATAGCCACAACACCATATCTAGAAACTACTCCGTAAGTAGGTTTCAGCCCAACCACACCGCAAAAACTAGCCGGTAACCTAATTGAACCGCCGGTATCCGTGCCCAATGCAAACGGTGCAATATTTAAAGCAACACTTGCACCCGATCCACCACTAGATCCACCCGGCACCCTTGTAGGATCTATTGGATTTTTAGTTGGACCAAAATAACTGTTTTCCGTGCTAGAACCGTGAGCGAAAGCGTCAAGATTTGCTTTGCCTATACATATCGCACCTTCTGACTCTAGCTTATTAATAGCGGTTGCCTGATACGGAGCATTAAAGTTTTCTAATATATGACTAGAGGCAGTAGTGTTCTGACCAATGGTTAAAAAATTATCCTTAGCAACAAAAGGTACGCCAGCCAAACGACCCACCTTTTTATTAGCTTTAATATCTTCGTCAATTTTTATTGCCCGCTCTAGCGCATCGGTTTCGTTAATAGAAACAAAAACATTATATTTTTCAGAACTTTTTGCTCTTTTTAGAGCTTCTTTAACTAAAGATTGGGCAGAATATTTTTTTGAACGAACAGATTCGGCGAGTTCTGAAATTGGCTGCCATTGGTCGTTTTTCATACTATCATCCTTGGAACTTTAAACATATTATCCTGTGAACTTGGAGCGCCCTTTAGTAAATCCTGTGGGCTAGGACCATAATCAATTTCTTGGTCTGGCCTAGTTACATTTTTTAGCCCCGTAACCTGGCTAGTTGGTTCATATCCGCTAACATCAACCGAATCTAACATTTCTACATAGCTTAATATAGACTGTAGCTCTTTTCTAAACTTTGGTATTTCTTCTTTATCTAAAGATAGTCGGCTTAATTTAGCCAATTTAATAATATCGTCGTCTGTGATTTTACTCATACTCTAAATAGTATACTCAATGTATAGCAAAACTCTCAAGGTGATTTTAGCTACAGTTTTTTCTTTAATGATGATATTAGGTCTCTAAGGTCGGCAGCCTTTTCAAATTCTAGGTTAGCGGCGGCTAAATCCATTTGGGCTGTAAGATCCATAACAATACTCGGAATTTCGTTTTTTGGTATTTTAGATAAATCTTTTTTAACAGCTTTTGCTTCTTTAGATTCGCTATCTAGTTCAGATTTCATACTATCTGCAATATCTTTGGATATACTCTTTGGTGTAATATTGTGTTCTTTATTAAATTTGGTTTGAATTTCTCTACGACGGTTAGTTTCGTCTATTGCTCGCTTCATACTGCCGGTTATGGTGTCGGCATACATTATGACCGTTCCCTCTTGGTGCCTGGCAGCTCTACCTATAGTCTGCACCAGTGCTGATTCGCTTCTTAAGAAACCTTCTTTATCGGCATCTAATATCGCCACTAGGCTTACCTCGGGCAAGTCCAAGCCTTCTCTTAGTAAATTAATACCCACCAAAACATCATAAACACCCATTCTTAAATCTCTTAAAATATCTGTTCTATCTAGG
>JALOQO010000049.1 GCA_025453305.1 Patescibacteria group bacterium
CCCATGTTAGAAACTAGCGGTATGATTATAGGTTTTTATGAAAGGGAGTTTTATGTTTTTTCTAACTTTAGTTCGTTTGGAGTAGACTGGAAAGGAAAATATTGGCAAACATCAGAACATGCCTATCAGGCGGCGCACTTTTTTAATAGTTGCCCTAGACTAGCAGAGCAGATTCATAAAAGCCGTTCGGCTCACGAGGCCTATAAAATAGCAAAAAGTAACTCCCACCTTGCTCCAAAAAATTGGCATGATATTAAAGTAACAATAATGCATGACATCTGTAAGCACAAATTAGATCAAAATGAATATATTAAACACAAACTTAAAGATACGGGTAACTTGCTAATTGTAGAAGATTCACCTTTTGATAGTTTTTGGGGTTGGGGTGGAGACAGAAGGGGCCAAAACGAATTAGGCAAAATATGGATGAAGCTAAGAGATAAACTAGGCTAATAATTTCAAGACTGATTATAAGGCCACTACACTTTTTAACTTAGCTAATTAAAAGTATTAGTAACTGGTTTTGAGTTTTTGTTCTTGATTAAATCTATCAATCGCCAAAGTTAATAACTCATCAATGTTTCTTATCAAAACCAGACTAAGCTACTTATTGTACGCATTGCTTATTTGCAGCAGCTAGATTTTTGATTGTTTAAGGAAGTTAGTAGAAAAAGTTATATTTTTACTATTCTGGTCTTTATGCCTGCTTTCTGCTAGCTCTAGAAGCTTTTCTACTAAATCAATAGATGAGAGACCAGATTTTCTCCAATTATGAGCATATAAGCTACCCGGTAAGGGATTTATTTCGTTAAAATATACAATTTCTTTTTTAGAATCAATTAGCATATCGACTCGAGCAATACCCTCACAACCAATCGCCTTATAAGAATTTAGACCAACCTCTACAGCTTTATCATATAGTTTTTTAGGCAAATCGGCAGGTAACTTACTATATCCTTGAGCGCCACCGCCTGCACCTTTTCCACCCTTCTTACCACTAGATGATAAATATTTGTTAGCGAAATCAAAAAACTCTTTATCTTTTACTAATAGTGGTTGCTCAAGAAACGCAGGAGTTAAATTTTTATTGCCAATTATTGGTAAAGTTACCTCTATTAAATTGTTCACCGCAGATTCTACGACTACTTTATTATCATAATGCACGGCCACTTCTAGCGCCTTAACCAAGTCTGTCGACTTTTCTACTTTTGATATACCGATACTAGACCCTAAATGAGCAGGCTTAACAAAGAGAGGGTATTTTAATTTGTTAATCTTTCTTACCAATAACTCAAGTGAATTATTAAATTCTACATCGTAAAACCACATCCATGGCGGAGTTTTTATTCCATTTTCTGTTGTGATCTGTTTTGAAGTAACCTTGTCCATTGCTATAGCGCTTGCCTGAACACCGCAACCAACATATGGGATATTTGACATTTCTAATATACCCATTAAATCGCCGTCCTCTCCACGGGTGCCATGCATAGAAGGGAAAGCAATATCAATATCTATTTCATAATCTCTTTTACCAATCCGTGTTGGTTTTATAATCTTCAAGCCACTACCCAGCTGAATCCTTATCGGTTTCTGTAGCTCAATTATATTTACGATATCATTTGTTTGGTAGGTTTCTATTTTCTTAAGCTTATCGTCAAAATACCATCTACCATCCCTAGCTATATACACAGGGATAACGAGGTACTTATTTGTTAATTCTAGTGGTTTTATAATACTGCTTAATGCTGTAACTATAGAAACATCGTGCTCTGTACTTTGGCCACCGAAAAATACTGCAACAGTTTTCATATGATATAAGTATATTCTATTGGTAGTAAATTATTAATACTATGCATATTCGTCTGGTAAGTCATTTTGCATTAATACTAAATCACCGCTTGCTGTAAAATGTTCTAGATTTTGGTAAAAAGCTAAGGGATTATCTTCTAATAATATCTTCCCTTTAAAATCCTTGTTGTTTATATATTGTAGAATTATTTTAGTGTTACTATTATTCATTAATACTACTATGTCTGGGTTAGTATCAATAATTAGTCGACCAATCTCTTCATGAACAGCAATATTTTCTATCCCCTGATCTACTAACCCTGGAGTTACATAGATTTTGCGCTTAGCTTTAAGTTTCTTAAGTAATGTTAATCCCGCCCGAAAACCTTCAATATTCCCATTATAAGTGTCATCTATAATATCTACTTCTCCTAATTTATAATGGCTCATTCTGTGTGAATGTGGTTTAAGCTTACTTACTCCAATCATTAAACCCTTACTATTGATGCCAATTTTTGACCCTATAGCAAGCGACAACAAGACCGCCGGAATATTATGCTCACCCAGCAGGCCCTTTCTTATTGGTAATTTTACATTTTTATTTGAAGCAATAAACACAGTATGATCAACAAATAGTTGCACATCTTTTGCCACCCAGCCATCAACACCATTATTACTATAGCTAACTATGTCCTTGGGGATATCTTTTTTAAATTCATTATATTGACTAGAGACATATACATTCTCTGTTTTAACAAATCTAAATATCGAATTAAATTCTTTATATAATTCATCAATATTTTTAAAGTGCTCAAGATGGTTGGGGGCAATACCGGTAATTACAACATGGGTGGGTTTTGTAAGTATTGCAAGTTTGGCAATATCACCAGGTGATTCCTCGCCATATTCAATTATCAATACATCCTCGTCGCCATCTAATTTACTTGCCCAATTAGCATGACTTAAGCATACATTTTTATTAAGTGGTGTTTTAGCGATTTTTTTATCACTACCAGACAATATTTCACTTAAAATTTCTTTTGTTGTGGTTTTGCCATAGCTACCAAGAACCGCTATTTTTATTCCTTTATGTTGTTCAAAGATTATTCTAGCCTTCTTAAGCTTACGATTATTCATAGTTTTAACTAAAGTGACTTGTGTAAAATAAGCCAGTATAGATATAGTCGCTATTAGAATAAGCGGAAATAATAAAAAGGTTACTATAGCTAGATAATACAGCTCTAAATAGAAAATAAAAATTATAATTACATATATAAACAAGTAGATTAAATATGAAATAATAAGATATATCGTTGAATTCAAAGTATATTTATATTTGTTACGTGTCATTAATACATTAATGGAGTTTATCCTGTGTAGCCAACTTACCATAGCTTTTGTCCTATACTCTGTACGTTGCATCATAAAAGCTAACAGATAAGGAGTATTAGGAAGATATAATTTAATGTACTTTTTAATTTGCATTTATAAACTCTTTCATAAATATCGAAATTTCTTTTGGATTATCTTGGTGCAGAAAATGGCCACAATCACTTAAAACTATTAGCCTTGAATTACTTATGTTTTTTTCTAATAATTCACCATATTCTTTTGGAGTATATTTATCATTGCCACCATATACAATTAGTGTAGGTATTTTAATTTTAATTGAATCGTTTAATATATCCTGATTGATTATTTTTTTAAATGTTTCCTCCATATTTGGTGCTACATTAATATCAGACCCGATTTTATCGTACATTTTCTTTTTAAATCGAATGCTTTTTTGTTTCGGGATTAGGGTCAATGCAGTTTTGGCAACCTTTGCCATGATTCTATATAAATACTTTTTTGTTTTGTGGTTATTTCTTATACCAGCACTTGCTAAAAGTACCAAAACACTAGGTTTAAGTATGCCCATAGATATAGACTTTATCGCAACCGCACCACCGTTTGAATGGCCAACAATAATATCTGGTTCAATATTTATTTTTTGACAAAAAATGCTTACAAAATTCGCATATTCATCTAAACCCCAAGCAGCATCAGGTATTTCCGTGCCACCGAAACCCGGCAAATCTAAGAGAACTGATTTATAATCTAGAAATGTGATTAGGCCCTTAAATGTTGCCCTAGAATCACCCCAGCCGTGTAGCCACAACACCGTTTTTCCGGTGCCAATAATTTCGTAACTGGTAGCTAAATTATTTACTATTACTGTGCTCATTGTTTTTTATAGCCGAATTGGTGGTTTTTTGTATTCATCCAGAAGTCACTTTGGCGAACTAAATTGTCAATGTCCGCCGGGTTGGCCAATAGTTGCTTTACCGCTTCTTCTGAAAATACTTTATTCTGGGAACCTTTAACCAAAATAATCGCTCCATCGCTTGCATTTTGGGCCGCAACTTTACCAGCTTTTATAGGATCGCTTGTTCTAATAACCCTACACCCATTTGCTTCTGCTGCTTTTGCGATAAAATTATTAGCATCGTCGCCTATGGTAATAAGTAAATCTAGTTTATCGGGTACACACATATCACCTATAGCCATGTGGGCGGTTTCGCTTATATCACCAAGTTCGTTCATGTTACCCATAATAGCGATTTTTTGATTAGCCTTTAATTCATATAATGTTTTTATAGCAGCCTCGGCGGCAACTGGGCTAGAATTGTAAGAATCATCAATTATTACGGTATTATTAATACCCTGTAATAAGCGCATTCTACCCGATACTGGTTTGATTTTTTGTATGCCTTTAGATAATTGATTGCTACTAAGACCTAGCAAATCACCAACCGCCACAGCCGCACCTACGGCCTGGATACTATGCCTTGACGCCACAGCAACATCGTTACTTATTTGGCTGTCATTGGGTAATTTTATCGTCACCGAAAACTCGTGATGTGAATTACGGTCTGCGCAAATTGTGTAAGTAGAACCTTTTTCAAATCCGAAACTTTTTACCTCTAATGTTTTTGGTATAAATAAATCAACATAATCTTTAGAAACACTGTCTTTTGAATACACTAGCTGTTTAGTAAATTGGGTTACTGTTAGTTCTTCTTCTGCTACTTGTTCTAGATTATCAAAAAACTCCATATGTTCCTCGCTAATTGCGGTAACCACCGAAATGTCAGGATACAAAAATTCTTTAAAGTCGGCAATGTCGCCGGGTTTGTCGGTACTAAGTTCTAGCACTACAACATCGTATGGGTAGGCACTAGTTAAGAATTTTTGGCCCTTTAGCCACACCTTAAGCCAACCTATAGGATTAGTTAAGCCTGGTAGGGTTTGTCCAGTAATAACAAGCGGAACAGTAAGCGGTACATTATAATTACCATTTTGGTACTGAACCCTGTACTTTTGCTTTAAAACATCAACTATGGCAAGTTTGGTACCAGTTTTACCAACACTACCCAAAACCGCCACCACAATTGGTTTATGCTTTTTTAATATGGCCTTTGCTTGTCGAATAAAAACACTAGTTAACCAAGTCTTAATATAATTCTTCATAC
>JALOQO010000004.1 GCA_025453305.1 Patescibacteria group bacterium
TGTTTTTTAGGGTAATAAATGCCCCCTTTATGTTGGCGTGGCCTATCCGTAGGCTTTTAACCTCTGCGCCACTTAGAACAATGCCAGCAGTGTACTCGTCTTTGATATCATAATCAAACCGAGCCCTTTTGTTAACAATAGTTCCTTTTTGAGATGGTTTCTTGCTCATACCAAATATAATTATAGCTTATATTCTAGTATCTATCTTGTGCAGTTTTCTTTAGAACAAACTTTATCTAGTTCTTGGCGGACGGCTTCCCATAGGCTATCGTCGTTTAATGATACTTTGCGCCAGTACCACCATTCCCCGCCCCATAAATCTATATCCCTAAAACCTGTTGCTACGCCGTAATTTATCCGTTCTTTTAACCGTTCGGCGTCCATGGATTTATCCTGCTCTTCTATAGAAGCCTCTTTTACACCACCAGGAGCCCACGGTTCTGCCTGTAGTTCGTGTAACATAGAATCCTGCCCCTTTAATATTTGCTGTAACCCTGCCCGCCAACTGTAGTACCAAGACGGAAACGGATATTCAAAATACCTATTGGTTACTGTTTCTTCGAAAACCCTTTTATATACCGAAACCCCAATTTGGTCTGGTTGTGGCTGGCCAGTAGCTACACCAAAATAATTATTAGCATAGCTTAATATAACAGGTGTTCCTGGATCTAGCGATTTAACGAAATTAAATTCGTCTATTAGCCGTTCGCGTTCTATACCATAATGCTCGCATTCGCCAAATACACCCAAAAAATACTCATTTTCTAGCTGGTAACTAACAAGTGCGGGGTTGTTTTTGTAGCGGTTAATAACTTGTGCCATAAAGTTTTTTAGCTCTGGGTACCATTGGTCTTTTTGTTCGGCTTTTACCCATTCTGGGGCGTGGCATTCCGGCCAACGGGGCTGTCTTAAGCCAATAGCAAGCGATACTTGGCCACCAACTTCGTTTACCTTTTCGAACTGCCAGTCTAGTTCTGTAAAATCGTATTGCCCGGGCGACTTTTCTATATCTTTCCAGTAGCTAACCAGCCGAAATCGCTTAAATCCTAAATCATCCCTAAGTGCCAACATAGTTTCCTGTGGGTCTAAACCGTAATATCTGGCATAGTTGGCTATATAGGTTACCCCAATGTTTAGTGGCTCGTCGCGGTGCTGTTTTTGATACCAAAAAGCAATTGCATAGGCTTGAGCCACGATTATAAAAATAACTACAATTATTAAAATAAATATTTTTTGTAAACGACTTAACTTAGGTTTTTCTTTACTTTTAGATTTGGTCCGGATGTTTTTACTTTTCATAAATAATTACTAACATTATACCAAGTGTTACAATTATTATTAAGTGATGATTAGCCCAAAGACTGTATCTATTGTAATCCCTATCTATAATGATTATAAATATATACATGGCTGTCTAGAGGCGATTTCTAAACAAGTGGACATGCCAAACGAAGTTATTGTGGTAGATAATAATTGCACAGACAATTCAGTTAAAATTGCCAAAAGCTATAAATTTGTAAAAGTCATAACCGAAAAATCACAAGGACTAAGCCCAGCTCGCAACCGGGGTTTTAATAGCGCAAAAGGAGATATTCTTGTAAGGATTGACGCAGACACTCAATTACCACCCGATTATGTTCAAAAATTGAAAGCATTATTTAACAGCGATTATAACGGGGCTGCCACAGGTTATGGCGTATCTAGGTATGAATTTTTACCCAGAACTTCTATTTTTTGGAACAAAGTTTATCATGCTTATGTAGAGTCGTTTTTAGGCCATAAGGTATTATATGGCGCGAATACTGTATTACTTAAAAACGATTGGCTAAAAGTAAAAAACATAGTTATAAATGACGACGGCGCCGTACACGAAGATCAGGATTTGTCTTTGGCGTTAGCGAGTGTTGGGGTTGGTGTTAAAATTTTTCCAGAATTAACGGTATCCATAGACACAAGTTCGCTGCAAACCTACAAAAAATTTCAGTTATATTTGCAGGTAATGCACAACACTAAAAAAATTGATTTATCGCACCCTAGGAGTAAATATAACACTAGACTAAAAACTTCATCTAATTATCGTAGATTTTTATTATGGCTTGTATCATTTTGGGCTATTTATCTATACTATTTTTTAGTAATAGTTAGGGATTTTTACTTAAGACTTAGACGGTAATCTTTGTTTGGCTAGTTCGTTAGGTATAATATAAAAAATTGTAGCTAAAACACCTATAGCCGTAATTATCCATACATATTTAAACCACCCGCTCTGGGTTATTCCACCCAAGCCCCAAGCGTGTATAAAAATTGCTAACATAGCAACATATTGGCTAATAATTACCCAAAGCCAATTATTACTAAATACAGCTTTATTTTTAAGTTGTCTGGCCAGCTCGTAAAATAAAAACAAAATAAGTCCGAAGCTACCTAAAAATATAAAAACCGCTAAAGATTCACCAACGAATTCGATACTACTAAACGGCGGTAACCCAAGGCCATCTTTTAATAATTGATAATATAACAGCATGGGGTGCAATAATATTAATCCTAAAACAACTAAATAGTTAGTATGGCTAAGTAGTGTATCGTTTGGGATATTTATTTTTGTATTTAAAGCAGATATATAAAAATGGGTGGACATTATCATAAAAGCGGTTATTCCTAGTAACGGATATATTTGGTAAATTGTAAGACTACCCAGTTGCCAATTGTAATATCCCGCCCAAGCAATAAATGGCAAAACGATTGAAACAATAAACAATCCCCACCTAAAAAATCTAGAGTATAAAATAGTCATAACTATTATTGTAATTCATTTAAGCTGGAAATAAGCTATAATTTTATATATGAAAAGAGTTTATGTAATTATTATCGCTATTGCATTAATCGGTATGTTACTGGCGGGGGTATATTTATTGTTTCTATCAAACGACAATCCCACAAGCACCGAACAAACAAAGACTAGCGAAATAGCAAATTCTAATGATCAATCCGGTAGCACGGCAGAGGCCGTGAAAGTAACCAATGAAGAATTATCTACTAAGAACACCGCTAGCGAATGCTGGACTGTCATAAACGGCAAAGTTTATGATCTAACCGAATATATCCCAAGACACCCCGGGGGCGATGAGGTTCTGCTGGCCTGCGGAACAGACGGCACTACCCTGTTTGTTAGTAGAAAAACAGAAACCGGAGAGTCGGTTGGTAGCGGAACTCCGCACAGTAGTTCTGCTACAAGTCAGCTTGAACAGTATTATATAGGTGATTTATCAAACTAATAAATGGAACTTATTAAAGAACATTTTCCCGAACTAGACACTTTACAGGTATCTAAATTTAAACAACTGTTGCCTTTATATAAAGATTGGAATAGTAAAATTAATATTATATCTCGTAAAGATATTGATAACCTGTACCAAAATCACATATTACATAGTTTGAGTATTGCTAAGTTTATTTCGTTTAAAAGCGATTCAAAAATAATGGATATGGGTACAGGTGGTGGGTTCCCGGGTTTGCCGCTAGCTATAATGTTCCCTGCTGTAGAGTTTGTTTTGGTAGATTCTGTTGGTAAGAAACTATTAGTTATAAACGATATTGCCAGCAAACTGGCTATTAATAATATAAAAACCATCCACAGCCGTGCAGAATCGGTAAATGATAAATATGATTTTGTGGTTTCTAGGGCAGTAACAAAACTAGACGAGGCTTGGGGTTGGGTAAGCAAAAATATTAATGATAATAACAAAAATGATATTCAAAATGGATTAATTTATTTGAAGGGTGGTGATATTTCGGCCGAGATACCGAACAATTGTTATGTTCAGAAAATAACCTTAACTGAACTAATAAATGAACCAATTTTTATAGATAAAGCCCTAGTTTATATTAGCAAAAAGTAATTAATACAACAAAAAAGCCGACATGCATATTTTTGCTAGTCGGCTCTTTTTGACACCTTTTTGTTCTACAAAATACTGTACGCTTATGTTCTAAAATGGTCAATAGTTGTTGACAATTTATCAACAAAACAAAGAGCAGCCTAATCGTGAAGCTAAACAATCAATAACCAAGGCAAAGGAGGTAGCCTTGAGTTCGTTTACCCTCATTAGCTGCTCTATATAACGGGTTATTCTATCTAATTACAAGGCCTGTTTAGCTAGTTGCTACCGCGCGATATTATAGGGCGCAGTGCTTTCGTTAAAGACTTTGTAGTGTTGTCTAAAACCCCGTTAGTCTTGTAGTAATCACCCAAAAGCATTACTACACTAATATTGTACCCGAATTAGCACTCGCAAGTCAAGAGTGCCAATTATAATCTATACTTTTATGTCAAAGTATAATGATTTTCGGTTTCCATTGTAGAAAACTTATTGTAAAGGTATTTGGAAATTATTGTTTAAATATGTTACAGTAAGTTATACGAGTTGGTTAAAGAGATACAGAATTAAGCCGTGAAAGATATATTATTATGGAACGAGCAGAATTAGCGCTCGTTACTTCTAGGATGAGTGTTCGTTTAGATGCTATTATTGATATTCCTGACGAAGACTATGATTTTAAAGCAGGCCCAGAATCTATGAAACGGCTACCTTTAAGTTGCCTTATTGTGCTTCCTCAGATTAGGCGAGAATATAACCCTGATGACATAGATTCATTGGCAACAGCATTAGATGCAAGCGATAGAAATCTTACTGGTGAATTTGCTGTTAAATTACTTTATGGCCCAACTGTAGATGCTTTAAATGAAGATCAATTTAGGCGCTTTCTACTCGATCATAGTAACTATTACAGAATTAAACTTTCTGACCCTAGCGAATACCCAGTAGGGCCAGGGGGACTATACTATGTAGTTATAAGTGGTAATACCAGGACAGTTACTTTAAACCGTATGTGTAAAGATCATGGCATAGACCCTGAAAGAGCAGGAATAATGTGCAGCATAGAATATAATACTAGCTTTCATGATACAAACGGTGATCAGGCTCGAGAGAATATACGTCAAGATCCGCCTGATTATGATAGGGCATATGCTATATATAATGAGTTTCTATATAGACAACGAATGATGCGGCGACTTGGTCAGGGGCCAGTCTACCTTTCACATGCGTCGATTGCAAAACATTTTGGCTATAGTCCCGACATAGTTGGCGCAGCTTTAAGGTATGTAGAACTACCTAAAAGTTTAAGAAATTTGGTCGAGGATGTAGATCAAGAACAACCACTTGTTACATATGGAGTTGCGTTAGCGCTCCATCCTTATATGACGGCATACGCAAAAAGATATAAGCTAGAACTTGATAGTAAAGCTGTTGATATCGCTGTTATGGCCCTAGTTAATCAATATATGAATGACAAACTGTCATCGGGCACAAATCTAGAAAATTTTAAACGCATTATTAGGGGAAAAATTAAAGCACTTGAACAACCGGCCGTACTTGCTGATGATACATTATTTTTATTAGCTGATTTTGACACGCCTACTAATATGCAAAAAAAATACAAAAAGTCTAATGGAAAGCTTGCTTTATCTGCGCTAGGGGCTCTTAGGCATGTAGTGAACTCGGGTCAATTAGACCCCGAGATAGCTCGACAAATAGATGGTCTATTAGCTAGTCTTGGCAGTGTGTCTGTAAATGCTGGACTAGATAAAGAAAGTGGTGATAAAACAATAGAACTACCATCAGAAACAGAACCGTTGTTTTAGTGGACGAGTTGCTGTATATAGGCAAACACTATTAGAATTATTGGTTTGCGGAACTAAAATAATAATTGTTGCCCATTTGAAAGTTGATTGGCGTGGCGGATGCGTCGGGTGTTACCTCCTTTTGTAAATGGATCAAGGTGTCGGTGACAACAGCACATTTTTCATATAAATGAAAAATCACCAAATCATTAGTGTTAAAATTTAAAATTACATTAAATATGCGCGCAGTTGTTATCTTCTATAATATTTGTGCTAATGCTTGCATGGCCAGATTATAAAACATACAATCTACTAGATGACTGAATTAGCTATCGACGGCAATGGTGATCGGAGATGTATTGTTATTGATGATGAACGGGTTAGTCAGGTAATTGGTCGCTTAATTTATGCTTATGAGCAGAATGAATTTCCTTATAATCTCGATAGTACTCGGACACCACAAGATCATCGTCATATGCCTCAGACACTGGAGTACGGAACGAAAGAGCACGCTATGTTTTTGTGGACAGTGTGTTACTACATGCGCGGTGGAATAAAATCCAATGATGCTGTAATGCGTCTTGCTAAGATGTACGATATGCATCCAGAACTTTTTGTTGCCGAGAGCGCAATGATTTGTCAAAAAGCAGATTTGAGAAATTTATTATCTGAATATGGGCTAGGTTTACAGGAAACAGTATCTAATGCTTGGGTGGAGAATGCAGCTAGATTATATGAACGATACGATGGTGATCCTCGTAAGATATTTGATGGCGTAACTACATACCAACAAAGTTTAAGCCGAATAAAAAATGACGGTAAAGGGGGAGGTTTCATAGGATTTCGAGAGAAAATGGTAAGTATGATAATATATTATTTATCAGATGAAGGGTTGATAAAAGAATTTGAGTTTCCGCTACCCGTAGATATACATGTTTTAAGAGTTTCAATTGCCAATGAACTTGTTAAATTTGAAGGATATGCAGAAGATGAAAATTTGCTGGATGAAGATTTACTTATAACCGTGAGGGGTCTGTATCTCGCATACGCCCGCCAACATAATGTTAGTATGCTAACAATATCAGATGCCGTTTGGCTGTTATCTCAATCAACATGTGGGATGCACCCGGGTAATGTAACCCTTGAACCGCACGGAAGGGGCAACCGTAAAGGTCGCCAGACACACCTAATACCTGCGCCGGTAAATGCGGACGATGAATCGCAAAGAGAATTATATGCAAGAACATGTGCTCTTTGTCCAATAGAAGAAACATGTAGATGGAATGTGCCTGGTAAGATATATTATGTGCAGGGTAAGCTTATTCGTCGTGGAGAGCGTTTACGTTACCCCCCACCGAGTCAAGGGTTGTTGTTTTAGTAGTCGATGCCGGGGTTGGCTAGGTATTTATTATCAAAGTGGTGTTTTATTTTGGTCATATCGGTTGCGATATCAACCATATGTAATAAATCTATCGGAAAATTCCGACCCGTCACACAGATACTGGTTTTGGGGTGATGATCTTCTAATAGTTCTGTTAATTGCTGCTTAGATAACAATCCGTCGTTAACGGCGTTATTAATTTCGTCACAAATCACTAAATCATATTTACCACTAGTTGCTAGCTCTAAAGCCTTTTTATAGGTTTGGTTGGCCATATCTTTATGCTGTTTTTCGGTAATGCCCTTTGCGCTTAGATCGCCAGCGTTGTAAAACCCTGCTCCGCCTTTATAAAAATATAGTTTATCGCCGTAAACTGGGGTTATAGAATCGATAAATTTATGCTCATTAACCCGCCAGTGTTTTATAAACTGAATATAAGCAACATTCCATTCTGCACCCAAGGCCCTAGCCATTAATCCTAAACTAGCACTTGTTTTGCCTTTACCCTGTCCGGTATATACTACTACTACACTATCTTTAGATTTAAAATCTTCGAATGCCATAATTAACATTACTATATAGATTATAAGGGCTAGTATCAAGTATTTTACCTTAAAGAGGGCTTGATATTTTTTGTAAATCAATTTATTGTATAAGGTATAAGAATTAAAAGGAGGGTATAGGATATGATTAAGCAACGACATGTTGCTGCGCTGCTTGCAGAATTTATTGGTACAGCTACACTTGCTTTGGTGGTCTTGAGTGTGCTTAGTAGCCAGTTGGGGTTGCCATTTTTTGTGGCAATGGCGGCCGGTGTAACATTGGCAGTGTTTGCTAATGTATTTGGTAATGTTTCGGGTGTACATTTTAACCCGGCTATAACATTTGGTTTATTTGTGATTAGGCAAATATCAGCGCTTAGAGCCGTGGGATATATTGTGGTTCAGGTACTGGGTGGATTTGTGGCCTGGCAGCTATACGAGAGATTAGCCGGCAATACACTTGACAATAGATCCGCTTCTGAAGTTGACTGGAAAATATTAGGGGCAGAATTTATTGGTGCTCTAGTATTTGGTGCGGTAGTAGCCGCTGTTGTTACTCAAAAAGTAAAAGGACATCAGGCAGCTTTTGGTGTCGGAGGTGGTTTGTTTATAGGTATTTTAATCGCAAGCTTAGGGTCGGGTGCAATTTTGAACCCCGCAGTTGCTGTAGCAATGAGAAGCTTAGATGTAAATTATTTTACAGGCCCAGTTTTGGGTGCTCTAACGGGTATGTTACTGGTTGCATTATTTATTGTTCCGGTATTTAACCCTGTAAAAAAACTTAAGAAAAAATCTGTTGGTTCTGACGCGCCAAAAGTGGTAGAAGAAAGCCCTACAGTAGTATCAGAAGTTAAAAAACCAGTTGCAAAAAAACCAGTGGCTAAAAAGCCTGCTACCAAAAAAGCTACGGTCAAAAAGAAGACTACTAAAAAATAATTACTAGTATTTATGAAATAACAGCCCTTAAACTAGGGCTGTTATTTTAATATTTTATTTTCAATTAACCAGTTTTCGAACTCTATAGTACCATTGATATCTGGTTTAAAGTTTGATGTATCTGGTAGATCGAGATTTTTAATACAGTTCCAAACAGCCTTTATTAATAACCTGGTTTTTTCTAGCTCATCTTTATTGTATTTAATTTCTAGTTCGTGCATTTCGCCCGTTATTGTGTCGGGTTCTATAAAAACTAATTTTGCCTCGTCTACATCGTAGCTTTTAAAACTATGGCTGTTTTCTACCAATATTTTATAAAAATTTAACTGTTGCTTGTATTTGTGAGATTTTATATCTTTTTGCCACTTGGTTTGCGGTTTACCGGTTTTAAAATCTATTATTCTAATCTGTTTTGTTTTGGGATCTATCAGGATTTGATCTAGATTGCCGCTTAGGTGTGCTTTACTCACAAAGCTTGCTTCGTGTCTAAAACTATATTCTGTTTGAGATTGGGGAATAAAATTATGCCACCACCATGGCAAAAATTTTTTAAGAGCTTCTGTTCCCCTGCCCTTTAGTCTTTCAAACTCGTTTTCGCTTAGTTTTTTCGCCTTTAATTTTGTAACAAAAATATCAATCGTTTGATCGGTGTCCGGTAGCTCACCTGTTCGCCTTAAGGTGTGTTGGATTGATTCTAGGGTTTCGTGAATGGCATTACCAAACTGGCCGTCGGCAGTGGGTGCTTTTGGAAACTTAAGTACGGTGTTCATAAAAAATACTTCTGGTCCACCGTAAACTAGATCTGTAAAGGTATTTAAATGTGTAGCGCTAAGTTGAAAAGTATCTAATCTGGGTAGCACAAGGTCTCGCAAGCTTGTATTATTAGCTCCCTGGGTGTGCCTGGTGGTCCAAAAGTGTGTTAATGTGTCATTCGCCAGAACAGAAGAGTCTTCTGCTGTAATCGCCTGTGCGTGGCTAGGTAGGGCTAATGATTTGCCATCGGATTCGTTTAAAAATTCTAAAGAGTTTGTCGTTTTACCCGCGAAATTAAAGCTATAACTTGTTAGGTATAAAGTATGCTTAGCTCTTGTTAGGGCTACAAAAAATATACGCTTTTTTTCGTCTTTGGTACTACCCGCACGGCGAATGTAAGTTAAATTAGGCGGTAGGCCTATGTTGCTGTTTGGGCTTTTGTCTTTTGTTCCCCAAACCTCATCGTGGGTAGCTAGTATGTATACCGTTTCGAACTCTAAACCTTTTGCGCCGTAGACAGTCATTAGTTGCACAGAATTTATAGCGCTATGGTAAGGGCTGGTGTTTAAAAGTTTTTCGCCTGCTGTTCTATAGTCTGATATAAAACTTAACATATCTTGTAGTCTTAAGGGTGTATCGTCGTTATTATGATATTCTCGTAAATGTTGCCTTAGTACGGTAAGGTTACTTAGTATAGTAGTAAATTCTAACGGAGAATGTTCCTGGGTTTGTTTACTAAAATAATATTCATAGTAAGGTGAACTATACTGTTTTATGTCTGTCTCGTTGAGAGCTAGCGGTGTAACACCAACCAAATAATCAAACATGGTTTCTAGAGTTTCGTGCTGTTGAATTTGGCCAAGTTTTGCAAAAAATAAGGAGATTGGTTTTAGCGCTGGGTCTTGCATCATAAGCGCTTGCCAGTGGCCTGTTTTGTTGTTCATAACTTTATCGTCATAACTATGCCAGCTTAGGCTCCAAATTAGACTAGTTGGAAGTTGCCAGTAATCGGCGCTAAGTACTGTTGGCCAAAGGCTATCGGCAAGTGCAAAGTTTTGGTTAGATATTGCCATAACCAGCTCTGCCATGGATGTAATTTCTAATATCTTGGAATCTTCTAATATGTTTTCACGTTTTTCGTATCTAACGGGAATACTCTTAGCCTCTAGATAAGCCACAAGCGGTTCTATGTGTTTGTGTTTTGGGGCAAGCACGGCTATTTCTTGTGGTTTTGTACCATTATTAATTTGTTTTTCTATTTGGTTAGCTACCCAGTCAAATTGCGCTATATCGCTTTTAAAATTTATACGACGAATAGTAGCTTTTGGCAATTTGGTGTTTTTAGCATCTAGCTGTTTATTGCCTTTGCCCAGCTGATTACTTAACCGTTCTTCTATACTACTAGCAACAGAATGAGCAGTTTGTAATATATCAGAATGCGAACGATAATTATCTGTTAGAGTGATTATTTTTGTATTTTTATATATAGATACAAACCTGGTCATATTACTAAGTTCGGCACCCTGAAAACTAAATATTGCCTGATCGTCATCGCCTACGGCTAACACATTTGGCCTACCTTCTAATACTGGATTATTGGTTAATAGTTCCACAAGCTTTAACTGTGCGCGATTAGTATCCTGAAATTCATCTAACATAATGTACAAAAACTGTTCGTGTAGACTGTATCTTAGTTCATCGTTTTGCTCTAAACCCTTTATTGCCCTATAGATCATATCGTCGTAATCAAAAAGATTTTTATTAGATAGTTCTAAAAGATATTGCTCGTATATATCGGCTGCACCAAGAAGTTTATTAACCTCTCTTTGGCCGTACATAATCCAATTATTATTACTGTCTTTATCTAACCATTTCTTTTTAAAGTTTGTTATCTCGTTGGTTTTGTTAGTGTCATTAAAAAACTCAACCGCATTAGCTAGGTCTAACATCATTAGATTACCCAATGGAACAACACCCTCTGGGAGAATATTGCTAGCAGGTATGTTTTTAAGATTGTATAGTAGCTCTATAAAATACTTAGCTACCTCTTTATTAATTTTAGGGAAAGGTTTAATGGTTTTTTGGATTACTATTGATGCATTATTTATATACTCTTGATTTGCGTTCGCTATGTCGCGGATGTCACAAGGCATTAATAGTGCTTTTTTACACTCACTTATAAAAGATAATATGTCTCTTAGGTATACATCGGGGCGCCACAGCGGGTTAGTTGCCGGTAGGCGGTCAAAAATTTCTGTTAAGATTTTGATTTGGCCTATTTTATCTACTGGTTGATCGGCGCCGTATTCATTAAAATAATCACCATATTGCCGAATTAGCTCGCTACCAAAACCGTGGTAGGTGCTTATTCTTATATCATAGGCCTCTTGTCCGACTAAGCTCGTTAGCCTTTCGCGCATATTTCTTGCGCCAACTTCTGTGTATGTTAAGCAGAGTATATTCTGTGGTGAGGTGTCTGTGGTTTGTAATATTTTAGCTGCTCTAAGCGCGATTAGCTGTGTTTTGCCGGTTCCGGGCCCCGCTATTACCAGCACAGGGCCATCTATGGTGTCTACGGCTTCTTTTTGAGCGCTATTTAATGATTTATACAAACTGCTGTTCATCTAATCTATTTTAACTACTTTTTAATATTAATACAGACAAATAAGATAAACATAAGTATAATCTTAGATATGCCAGAGCAAATTAACAGTCTTTTTAATGTAAGTATACCAAGTGAAATTTTTACCGTTTTGGTGGCTTTTATTATGGCGATAATTGCCAAAAAAGTTATTGCTGTTGCTATTGATAAGTATTTTTCTAGTGTTTATAAGTCTGCACAATCCAAAGGTCGCAGTATAAGTCGTAAACGGATTAAAACTCTTTCTGGTGCATTTAAGAGCATTGCTAATATGCTTATATGGCTTGTCTTTGTGTTGGTTGTGCTGGGAATCTTTAATGTTAAGCTAGGCCCACTCTTAACCGGAGCCGGAGCTACCGCTATTATTTTTGGAATTGCTGGTCGCGATATAATTATGGATTTATATGTAGGTTTTATGGCTTTAATAGAAGATCAATATCGCGTTGGAGATGATATAGAAATTAGCAAAGAGCATAGTGGCACCGTAGAAGAAATTACTCTTAGAACAGTTAAGCTTCGCGATTCAGAAGGTAATGTGCACATTGTGCCACATAGCTTAGCGAGGTCAATTATTAATAAAACTTATGATTATTCTCATGTTAATTTAGAAATCACAGTAAAATACATAGAAGATGTAGATAAAATAAAGCACATTATTAACGAAACCGGTAAACAGCTAGCCACCGATGATCATTGGAAAAAAGTTTTTGTAGAGCAAATATCATACTTAACATCACTAGGTTATGATAAAAAAGAAATTACATTTAAACTGCAAGGCAAAGTTAAGCCCGGTAAGCAATTAGCTGCCGAAAGCGAGTTTTTAATTAGGATAAACGAATCTTTAGAAAAAAATGGAATTTCTATGATACCAGTAGCTACGAGCGACAAAGTAGATTAAAAAATTTTACTTGCCGTTTAGACCTTGCCTACAGCGTCTTTAATATTACTGTAGCCGTCTTGCCGTAACAGTTCTACTAACTGTTTGTTAATTTGGCCAACAACTTGTGGGCCTTGGTAGATTAGGCCCGTTATCATTTGCACTAAACTAGCGCCCAGCTTGATTTTGCGGTATGCGTCTTGGCCGTTAAAAACACCGCCAAGCCCGATTATTGTTTTTGTTCCTTGGCTGTATTTGTACATATCGCTAATTAATTGGTCTGATAATTGTTGCACGACCTTGCCACTCATTCCGCCAATATCAGGAATGTTGCTATCTTTAATAGTAGGTAAATTTCTATTTTTGGTTAGGTTTCCACATATAAAACCGTGAACTCGGTATTTACCAGCGAGTTCAGCTATACCCTGCCTTTCCTTTTGGGTAATATCTGGTGATATTTTTACATAAACTGGCTTTTTTGTGGGTATAGATTCTAGTTCTTTAAGCAGTAAACCGAGCCTCTTAGTATCGTGGAAAGGTTGCCCGCCGTAGGTGTTAGGGCAACTTATATTTATTGTAAAATAATCCCCGATATCTTTTAGTTTGTCAAAGCTATAAGCATAATCTTCTATGCTAGATTTATCGTCGCAGTTTGGGCTGTTGGTGCGAGCAATGTTTGTTCCAATGGGTATATTTGATTTTGCTCTGGCAATTTTGGGGGCCAGATTGTCTACCCCTTTGTTTTTTAGCCCATAATAGACCAAAATGCTCTTTGATTCTTTAAGGCGCCAAAGTTTTTTACCCGGATTACCATCGTAAGGGTATTTTGTAATAGATCCTACCTCGCTAAACCCAAAACCAATATTGCCCATTAGTGTTATGGCTTGCGCATCTTTATCCCAGCCTGCGGCTAAACCTATTGGGTTAGCATAAAATATGCCATCTGTATTTTGTTCTAATATGGGGTCTTGGTATGCCCAAGAGGCTTTCAGGATACTGTTTATGGGCGGGATTTTACCAGATAAAGACGCGCTCTTTAGTGTTAAATTATGGGCTGTTTCTGGGTCTAGCGCAAAAAGCATTGGTTTGGCTATTTTTTGATATATCACAGTAGAAGTTTTAGATAAAAATATTTGCATATACTGCTTATATTTTACGACACTTTATAACTATACAGAAATGGGTTATAATTTTATAGCTCGCAATAATAGATTATTGGGGATTGGCCAAGTGTGAGACCCGCCGGTGGCGGGTTGCAAGACGACCTTCACTTGAAAGCTATGCTTTCACAGCAGAAGTCGTGTGGGTGAAGCAATCCAGTGGATTGCTGCAAGGAAATCTACTCTTCAAAACTAGTATTGTAAGATGTAGTTTCGGGGTCGCAAGATGTGACGGCGGAGCTTGCCAAGGCACACCTTACCATTCTCCTTGCATACATTAACAAATCGAACCCCTGCTTGGGTTATAATAAAGCATAAGATATTGGGGATTGGCCAAGTGGTAAGGCACATGGTTTTGGTCCATGCATTCGGGTGAGAAGCACCAGTGGTGCTTCGGAACCTCGGAAACAGATTTGAAACTCGTTTCAAGTATGTTGAGAGCGGGTCGGGACTCGGCTGAAACATGTTTCACCGAGATCGTGACGAGAATCAGATTCGAACCCCAGCACATTTCAGTTATAATCAATAGTACGATGGGGATTGGCCAAGTGGTAAGGCACATGGTTTTGGTCCATGCATTCGGGGGTTCGAATCCCTCATCCCCAGCCAATTCAATAAGGCTCCTTTTTGGAGCCTTATTGAATTGTTAGAGAAAGCAACTGAACTTCTTTTGGTTACGTGGGGCTCGAACAGGCGGAGCGATGCCGAACCATTTAGCGAGGCCGCGAGCCGGGTTCGCGAGCGAAAAGCCAAGCTTTTCGACTTGTGAATCGAAAGTCCCTTCTCCCCAGACAAGAGGTATATTGGTTAATGTAGCAATCATAAGTTACATATAATTTAAGTAAGTAAGTTTTAATGCGCAACCTATCTTATGTCTATGGGTTGCTTTTTGAGTCTCTGGTTTTTGGGGAAAGGTGATGACCGGCATATCATAAATGCTCGCCTTTAACACCGCCGTAAAACTAAAGTAAACAGCAGGTTCTAGCGGTAACAAAAATAGCATAATTAAATGCTACCCAAACTATTTATGAATACAATTGTGCTTCGCACAACTTCGTCAAAGTCATATACTATGATTCATTAGTACAAATCTAACATCTAATAGGCTACAAATGATGTAGCGTCTGTAGCAATAAGTCGATTTGCTCATCATCGTTAAAAATGTGGCTACTTATTCTGACAACATTTCTCGTTTGGTGCTTCTCATCTATACAATGATCACCTGCTCTGACCTGGATATTGTTGTCGTCCAGGAAGGATGCTATGTCTTTTGAGTCATAACCATCAATCGTAAACGAAACAATACCATTGCCGTGGCATTTATTATCTGGGTATCCAATTCCTTTGGTGAAACTTAGTCCGTCTATAGAGTTTAATGATTCTATTATCTTAGATGTCTGGGTGGACAATGTCCTATTAATCGAGTAAATATCGGCGCTTTTTAACACTGATATGGCAGAATCTAATGCTGCTACGGCCACAACTGGCATGCTATGGGGTTCTATTGTTTGCTTGATTTTTTTATGATGCTTTTTAGCAATAAACAAAACTCCAACTCCACTTAGACCTCCGGCTTTCTCTGCAGAAAACATCAATGCGTCACACTGTAGTTTTTTTACATTAACAGGCATCCTAGATATGGCCTGAGACGCATCTACAACCAGCTTGGAGCTAGGGTACAAAGACTTTAGGGTATTAATTGGATTGTCGACACCATATAGATGGTGGATGTAAGAACTAAATACGATATCAGCTCGCT
>JALOQO010000050.1 GCA_025453305.1 Patescibacteria group bacterium
ACCTTTTGGAATTGCTCAAATCGGAAAAGCTTTTCGTAACGAAATTAGCCCCAGGAACTTTTTATTTAGAACAAGGGAATTTGAACAAGCAGATACTCAGTATTTTGTAGCCCCAAATCAAAACAAAGAGGCTTACGAAGCCATCAAGCAAGATAGATGGGAATGGTATAAAGAGTTGGGGGTGAGTGAGCAAAAATTACGTTGGAAACAACATGACAATCTTGTTTTTTATGCAAAAGACGCATGGGATATAGAATATGATTTTCCAACTCTAGGCTGGGACGAAGTAGAAGGGGTTCATGACAGAACCGACTATGATTTAACTCAACATATGAAGTATTCAGGCACAGACCTAAATTACACAGACCCAATTTCGCAAGAAAAGTACATACCGTGGGTGCTAGAAACCTCTATGGGTATGGGTCGGATATTCCTAGCGGTCATGTGCGATGCATATACAGTAGAGGATATGGGCGAGGGTCAAACGCGCACCGTGTTAAAACTTAAGCCAGAACTTGCACCGGTGCGGTATGCCGTTTTTCCGCTATTAAAGAACAAACCCGAACTTGTCACCAGGGCATTTGAAGTTTATAAAGAACTTAGTAAAAAATACCCTTGTGAATGGGACGATAACGGCAATATTGGTAAGCGCTATCGCCGGCAAGATGAAATCGGTACGCCTTATTGTATAGTTATAGATTTTGATACGCTCGAAGATGATACGGTGACGGTACGCGACCGCGATACAACCAACCAAACCCGAATAAAAATTGAAGAACTAGTAAAATAATGAGCGGTAAAGAAAGGCCTCTGTTTAGAGCAGCAGCTTTTGTTGCTATATCAAACAATAAGGGTGAATATCTGTTGCAGAGAAGGGCAAACACTACTTTTTTAAATGGTTATTACGATCTAGCTACCGGGCATGTAGAACATGGTGAATCTTACGAGGAATGTGCCGTTCGCGAAACCAAAGAAGAGTGTGGCTTAACTATTGATGAATCGGATCTTAGAATTGTTGCATTATTTCATTCTAATTTTGAAGCAGATATATATTACTTGAATATGATTTTTACTACTTCAAAATTTTGGGGCAAACCAATAATCGGAGAACCTAATAAAATTGATAAAATTGACTGGTTCTTGCCAGAATATTTCCCCAGTAAAGTTACTCTAGGCACAAGGGTTTTTCTAGATTCAATTAATAATACAAACATAAAAAACTATAATATTAACAGAGAAAAGTACAAAGAGCTTATGGGTGAATATTTTGAATAGGTAAATGTCCAATAAAGAAAGTTAGCGATTAGGGCTTAGAGGCTTGGCTTAGAGGACGGACCTCTAAACATAGTAAAATGTGTTTTAATATATGTATTAAGAGGTAAGGCGGCAAGCGCTTTTACGCAACTTTTAGCGGTAAAAGCTGTAAATAAATTAAAAAAATTACAACGGGTATAGGTGATATTATGTATACATGCTTAAAAGAAATCTTATTGTGGTTTGCGGGCCAACGGCATCGGGCAAGACAACCGTTTCTAAAATGGTTCAAAAACGAGCTAAACACAAGATTGCTTATTTTGATCATGATTATTGGCGTGAAACTGTTTTTAGCAAGGCAAAAACAGAATCTAAGAATTTAAGGTTTGAAGTCGAACTAACAGCTGTTTTACTTGCCCTCAACTACGAGTGGGATGTAATTTTAGACACCACTCTAAGTAAAGTAAGGCTCGCCAAGATGTTAGGCGAAATAACTAAAAAATCAAACTCAAAAATTTATAAATTCTATCTAGATGTTAGTTTAGAGGAGTCAAAGATTAGGCACAATAACAGAGAAAAATCAGCCGAATTTGGAACTGACTTTATTGATAAATGGTATAGCCATTTCGATGTTCTTAAGCCTGGTAGCACAATACTAGAACAAGATTTAACAATTCAAGAAAAAGCTAATATTATACTAAATACGGTTTATGGTGAATAATATTAAAGCGGTGATATTTGACTGGGGTGGGGTGGTAGCACCTAATAAGAACGGCGGTTGGATAAAACAGCTGTCGATTTTATTAAATATTAGTTTGGAGGATGCTTTTGAGTTATGGAGTAAAACTAGCCCTGGTTTAAGAACGGGTTTAATAAATGAAAAACAATTTTGGAAATTAGTTGAACAGAGTATTGATAAACCTTTGCCAAAAAACAAAAGCAAAATATGGCAAGATGGTTTGGCGTCGGAACCGTATCCAGTAATAATTAAATATGCCACAAAGCTAAAGACTCAAGGAATCAAAACAGCGATACTGTCAAATACAATTGAACCAATGGAGCGCATAATTAATCTAGATAATTTATACAAAGATTTTGATTATGTAGTTCTATCTCATAGGGTTGGTGTGACAAAGCCTAATCCGGAAATTTTCAATATATTGTTGCAAAAAATAAGTATAAAACCTACAGAATGTATATTTGTAGATGATGTTGAAAAAAATATTAAGACCGCTAGGGCTATGGGTTTTCAAGTGATTCACGCCATTGACGATCCTATAAGTACTATTGCGGAGCTAGATATGAGATTATTGAATAAAGATTGACGGTAACTTAAGCGGTATTAGAAATCTTACATACAGAATACTACTATAGTTTTATATTATTAAGTGTTGTTCACCTACCTGTCGATGGGAAAGGAATTATATTGTGGCTAGCAAGGACAGCGAACAGCCAGCGCCCTGCAGTAAATGCGATGGCACCGGTAAATGCCCCTTCTGCAAGGGCGAGGGATGTGTGTCTTGCAGGCTCATAGACAAAGCATGCATGTGGTGTCGCGGCACCGGGAAAGAGAGGTGATCAACGCTAAGCCCTAGCCAATAGGCTAGGGCTTAGTAATAGCTTTTTAGGCTAAATCGTATATAACTACTAGTTTATTGCTAAAATAGATATATATGAACAATAAAATATTGCGGATTACTAAATTTGGTAACCCGATTTTAAGGCAAAAAGCTCGTAATCTAACAGATAAAGAAATACTATCTTTTGATATTCAACAGCTAATCTCGTATATTAAACACACCTGTGATAAAAAACGCTACGGAGTGGGTTTGGCGGCGCCACAGGTTGGTGTAAATATCGCTTTATCGGTTATTGCAATTAAGCCAACACCAACAAGACCGAACCGTAAAAAATTCGACACAGTTATTATCAACCCGGAGATCATTAAACATAGCACTCGCAAGTGTAGGCGCTGGGAGGGTTGTATTAGCTTAGGCAAGGGCAACGATACTCCGTATTGTGAAACTTGGCGCTACAACACAATTCTTGTTAGGTACAAAGACGCAAACGCTAAAATCGTAGAACAAGAACTCACAGGGCTAGCTAGCCATGTTTTCCAGCACGAGCTAGATCATTTAAATGGAATACTTTTTGTAGACAGATTAACTAGTCCAAGTAAAATGGTTAGCGCCATAGAATTTAGAAAACACATATTACCAACCCTTAAAAATAATAATTAATGTTTGATTGCGATTTAATAATGATTGATTATAGTACAATTAAGTGATGGTAACAGTTGGTATAATTGGCTTTGGTAGTTTTGGAAAGTTTTTGGCAGAAAAACTAAGTTCATACGCCAAAGTTGTTGTTTATAGTCCTAGTGGTACTTTAAGCTCTTGGTCTGTAAGTTTAAAAGAAGTGGCCCAGGCGGACTATTTAATTCCTGCTATACCCCTAGATAGCTACCGTGGTGTTTTGGATAGTTTAAAACCATTTTTAAATCCAAAAACGGTTATTGTTGATGTATGTTCTGTAAAGATTTTACCTATAGATATTATTAAAGAGTATTTACCTAATCAGCCGGTTGTGGCAACCCACCCTATGTTTGGGCCAGAGTCAGCCAATAACGGTGTTGCAGGTCATACTATTATATTGTGCAAAGAAGTATCTGATATTATTGGATATGAAGTTATAAAAAAGTTTGCCCAAAAAATAAACCTAAAAATAATAGAGATGTCATGCGAAGAGCACGATAAAGAAATTGCAGTTGTGCAGGGCTTAACATTTTTTGTTGCAAGAACCCTAAAAACCATAGGTATGCATAACCAAAAATTACACACACCGTCCTTTCAGCGACTTTTAAATATTGTAGAGCTAGAGCAGCATCATTCTCAACAATTATTTGAAACCATACAGTTAGGAAACCCATTCGCAGAGTCCGTTAGAAACGATTTTGTAAAAACTGCAGAAAATATAAATAAAAACCTCAAAGACTAAAAATAACAATTAAAAAAACATATAAATGTTTACAATGACAAAAAGTGGTATAATATATTATTATGTCTAAAAAAGGATCTGAAGATAGCGTGCCAGCAACTTGGCCACCGGATTTAGCATTACCTCTTGAAATGCAATTTAAAGCTGCTGTGGCTGAAGTTGAAGGGGATATTAGTAAATCTGCAAGAGAACCAGTTATAGACGATGATATTCCCCTAGATGGGCTAAAAAAAGAATGGATTGACTTTGCTAATATATTACTAGAATTTATTAGACACAACGAAGAAATTAGGAGAGCTGTGATTAATGTCGGTACTATGGCTGTACAGCAAACAATGCTAAAAGAATTATTTTCTGGATTAATAGATACCGAATTGTGGCAGGAATATGAAGATGATCCTTTATTTATGCAATTATTAGCTTTGGCTTCCTTTGGTGAAGTACCGGAAGAGCTGTTGGTACCAGATATTAGAAATGCCCCAGAGTTAGTGAGTACTACAATTAAAGCTAAAAATATCAAGGATGCTACACGACTAAAAAGAGAAAAATATAACGAAGGAAATCGTGAAATTGATGCCGATGGCCTAGTATTTGAATTGTTTAGTGGGGGAGTTACAGACATTTCAATATACCAAAACATGCTAAATAGTTTCATAGAAAGAATGCAATATAATCCCGGCGTGTCTAAGGATGAGAAAAAACTTACAGCTTTACTTTTGCATATCTCCAGAACGATAAAGCTATTGTCTGCTATTGCGACACTTCAAGAAAGCGGTATACAAGTAGAAACTAGTAGCGATGGTTTGTCTCGTTTAGTACTAAAAAGCGGAATAACATTTATAACAGCAAGAGACAAGATAAATTTACAGGGCTTAATTGAAAGCGGTACAGATGTTAAGCTGGAATTAGTAAGCGACCGCAGCCTTAAACTAACAACAGGTGAAAAGACATATTTCATAAAAGAAAGAAAAACACCAAAACATCTTATAACAC
>JALOQO010000051.1 GCA_025453305.1 Patescibacteria group bacterium
TTAACTGATAGAGAATTACCTACAGTTACAGTTGCCATACCGGCGCGAAACGAAACCCCCAAACTTACATCATGTTTAGAATCTGTAATTGCAAGTGATTATCCAAAGTTAGAAATCTTAGTACTAGACGATAATTCACAAGATAAAACAGCCGAGCTTATTCAATCTTTTGCTAGGCAAGGAGTAAGGTTTGTTAAAGGCGAATTATTCAGAGGAACCTGGTTAGCTAAAAACCGGGCTTATCAAACATTATTGCAACAAGCATCTGGAGACATTATTTTTTATATGGGCGTAGATGTAAGATTGCACCCAAATTCTATCCGCCGACTTGTTGAGCAATTTGTTTCAAGAAAAACCGAAATGATGACTATATTGCCAAAGAGAACAAAAAGCGGGTTAATTGCCGCATTTATACAACCTATGCGATATTGGTGGGAACTAGCAATTCCAAGATTTATTAACAGACGACCGCCGGCATTAAGTACATCATGGATGATAAACCGCACATCAATAAATGAAATAAACGGTTTTAATAGTTACAAAAGAAGCATTATCCCAGAAGAACACCTTGCAAAACATTTTTCACACTTAAAATCTTATTCGTTTATAAGAACTACAAAAGACTCGCTTATTACAACGCATAAAGATTTTTCTAGCCAATGGGACACACAAGTACGAACCAAATACCCACATGCCCACCGTAGACCAGAAAATGTTATGATTCAGTCGTTTGTTTTATCATTTGTAGTTTTATTACCGTTTATATTACTCCCATTTATTATCTTTGGTTATGAATTATATTGGTTTTATGAGTCAGCTCTATTAACTGCAGTTTTGTCATATTTAATTTCGCATATTGCCATATCCGTAATTACAAACCCAATTGCAGGTTTTTTGGCGCCATTTAATTTCCCGGTGGCTATTATTTTAGATATCATAGCGGTAAATGTATCTATGTTTAGATATGAGTTTGGTAAAGTTATCTGGAAAGGCAGAGATGTAGCGCCTAAAAAACTAGAGGTTATACCGCATTTGCCGGATATAGAAATTAGTCCAGATTTGGGAAAAACACACTAAATGTAGATCCGTTGTTTAGCTCGCTTTTTAGGTTTATATCGGCTTTTATCATTTTAGCCAATTTTACAGTAACATAAAGGCCCAGCCCAGTTCCGCTACTTTGCTTGGTACGGTAATCTTCGCTTCTAAAAAATTTATCAAACACCCTTGATTGATCAGATTTGCTTATACCTATGCCAGTATCCGATATTTCAAATTCTACACCGTTTTCTTTGTGGTGTGCTTTTATGGTTACCGAACCCTCTTGAGTATATTTTATGGCATTGGTTATGAAGTTCTGCAGAATCTCTTTTACATATAGTTTGCTAGATTTTAATACTTCTAGGTTTGGGTCTGGTTTAATAATTAACTTTAAGCCTTTTTCTTGTGCAGACTTAGTATAAGATGATTCAAAATCTTTTAGTAGTTCATGGGCATTTATTGATTCTATTTCTGCAGACAGTTTACCTCTTTCGGCTCTCGATAGTGTAGCCAAATCGTTTATCATACCAGACAAAAACTGTATTTGGTCATAAGATGATTTTAATGATTGCCTAATAGATTCTGGCGCGTTAGCTGTGCGGTCTAAAACAAATTGGGCGTTGCTTAAATTACCTTCTGCTATTGCTATAGGCGTTCTTAGTTCGTGGCTAATTACACTAATAAATTCGTCTCGTTCTTCTTCTAGGCTCTTTTCGCGGGTAATGTCGCGGGCTAGTATAACATGGCCTTTTTTACCGCGATTTCCGTACCCCAAATGTACTGGAGCTATACTTAGATATAGGTTGATTTGTTCGCCGTCTGGATATTGAAGTTTTAAATCTCTAGTAGTGAACTGTGTTGTGGTCTTTCTTATAATTGACTCGATATCGGCTTGGTGCCCGTTTTTATCGATTATTTTTATTAGGTGTCTAATCTCGTAACCTACTAAGCTTTTGTTGATATCTAGCAAGTTTAAGGCTGCACCATTATAGATAACAACTTTTTGGTTTTCATCAACGGCAATTACGGCATCGGCCATACTGTTAATTAACGCAGTTAATCTTTCGTGTTCAAGATTAGCTTGAATATATTTATCGTTATTTGTATCTACCATGATTATGCTTATATTATACTACACATAAAGTAGACCAACTTCTTTGTGCTTTTCTTTTAAATGCTTTTTAGATTCTTTATAGTTTGGAGTATGGCTATGCACTTCTTGCCAAAAACTTTGGCTATGATTTAGGTGTTTGGTATGAGCGAGCTCGTGCATTATTACATAGTCTATTAAAGGCCAGGGCAGCTCCATTAAATAACAGTTTAGTGCTATGTTTTTATGCGTATCACAAGATCCCCAACGAGTTTTCATTGGTTTAACTTTTACCGATTTGTATGTATAAGAATACATCTTTGCTAACTGCTCTAGCCTATCGGGCAGAATTTCTTTTGCCTCTTGGCTAAGAGCTCTCTTTATGGCTTTTTTACTGGCAATTATTACACTTGTGTCATTAATATTGGTGCTGTAGGTGATTGTAATTACACCAGCCTTAACATATGTTTTTAATTTATCACCCTTTTTTAATATCAATGTGTGATTTTTACCTATTTTTGAATTATTAATAGGTAGGTATTGCTTATGTGATGCTACTTGGTTACTTAACCATTCGCTTTGGTTGTTTACAAAATTTTCAGCAACAGACCACGGAACGAAATATGGTAATGATACTTTTATTTCGCCCGAACTGTTCAAGCGCATAGAAATCCTTTTTAAGCCGGACTTTTTTTGGAACTTAATTATCCCATAGTCAGGGTGATCAATTATTTTTTCGGAACTCATTACTATTGAACGGAGATGTTTCGCCTAGAATAATCAACCCTGCCGGACTGAACCTGTGCCCTTGAAACCAAATTTGTTAGTTCTGGCTTAGGTATGTGGGGGGTTAAAGATTCGATTTTTAATACATTCATATCTAGCAAGCGCCTTAGAATTGCATTTTTTTGTGAATTAAACTGGTGTTTACCGCTAACCACAAGGTAATCCTCGTTATTTGGGTTCTGCATAATTCTTACATATTGTTTGAATAGGTCAGGGGTTAAATCGCTAGCATATTTGTCTTCTGCTTTTCGCCTGTCTCGTTTTTTAGACCTAGCCCAAGCTGTATCAATATCTACTTGTAGCCATATCACAAGTTCTTTAGTGTGGAGCTTTTTAGCTAATTCCCTTATGGCTTTTCTATCTGTTAATCGGCTTGCAGACATATCGTAAATAACACTAACACCACTTTTAATAAACTCTTCTGTCATATAGTTCATTAACTGGCCTATAAGCTGATGTTCGGACTTATCGTGCTGTGGTGTTTCAAATAACTCATATCTTAACCTTTCGGCACTAATATGAGCTGCCCCAGTTAAGTTTGATAGTTGATGAGCAACATAAGATTTTCCCGATCCGGGTATACCAAAAAAGTAAATAATAATCGGTGATTTAAACATATTACTCTGCATCATATATACAGTAACATATTTTTAGCGTATCTTATAGACCTCGTTAATATGATATAATTGAGCTTGCATTTTATTATGCACATAGGGGAGTAGCTCAGTTGGTAGAGCATCGGTCTCCAAAACCGAGGGCCGCAGGTTCGAGTCCTGTCTCCCCTGCCACGAATTTTGGTATTAAGCCGAATTTTGATTAAATTTGCAAATACCTCTTTAGATTATTCGCTATATATAATAATTAATTAGTTTTCTTTTTGCGGGTATTCTTTGTAAAGTGAAGTAATAAAATTATCAATATTAAGTACTTTTAATTGAGTGTTCGGATAAAGTTCACTAAATGTTTTAGGTACAGAAAATATCTTTTTAGAAGAATACTTAAATTCGTAAGCTATTATTGCTCCGGAGCTTTCTTCTATTAGGTCAATCTCTTGCTTGCTTCGGTTCCTCCAGTAATATTGCCTTGTATACTGCTGAGTTCGTTGCTGAGATTTTTGTCTTTCATTTATGCAAAAATTTTCCCACAACGCTCCTTTATCCTCACGTAATTGTAAGGGCTTAAAGTTATCAACTAAGCCATTTCTTACGCCTAAGTCGTAAAAATATACTTTACGTAATTTACCGATTAATGATCGTTCGTTACGACGATATTGACGAAGGCGATAGATAATTCGAGCTTTTTCAAGCAAATCAACGTAGCGCATAGATGTATCTCTGGAGACTTGTAAAGTATTCGCTAACTCGTTATACGAAACTTCATTACCTAATTGAAAAGCCAAAAGCTGTAGCAGATTATACATGACGGTATCGTCAAATATTGTTTGGAGTGCAAATGCATCTCTGTAAATATAGTTAGTAGCTAGCATTCGTAGCCGTTGGGATGCTTGGTCAATCGACATAGTCCAGACTCCTGGGTAAGATCCGTAGACTAACGCTCGATTCATGGCTGCTTCTTTTGCTTGATTAGTATCTGCTATCTCATCAAGGCTTAATGGATATAGGGTATATTCCCACGACCTACCCGTAAGCGGTTCTTTGATTTTAGCTGCCAAATCAAGGCTCGAACTTCCTGTTAGCAATAATTTAATTTCAGGATAGGTATCGTGTACGAGTTTTGCGGCTAATCCGATGTTCTGTATTCTTTGTGCCTCGTCAATAACTACAATATCTGCATCACCAAAATAATCTTTAATTTCTTGTGCACTTTTATTCTCAAGCCGTACTCTCTCAGTTACATCATCTGCATTAATGTACAGTGGTTTTATGTAATTATTCATTATTGTTTTTGCAAGCGTCGTTTTACCTACTTGTCTTGCGCCATAAACTATAACCACCAAGCCTTCATTAAGGCTGTTTTCTACTTGATTTGCGATATATCTTTTAAACATATCTATATAATAGTACATGTATTATCGTGGGTCAAGCCTTAATATTACATTTTAATAGTTATATACTAGCCTCTATCAAGTACAAATAACTGGACCTAAATTTCATGGAAAAGTAGCGTTAGGAGGTATAGGCACTTTCGTGGTGATTTTTAACTACATATTACTTTGCTAAAAAGTTTAGGTTTACCTACATGACATAATAATCCCCTTTGCAGAGATCACGGGGATTATTATCATCAACACTATCTTTATAAATTACTAGA